>NZ_JBMQQG010000148.1:0-68793 GCF_057362405.1 Ginsengibacter sp. | reverse complement strand
TCTTTACTTGTTAGCCGTTTGCTACAAAGCTTTGCCCGGCCCCGAAATGGTGGAATCGTTACGGCGGGATTTTGATTTTCTAAAAAATGACAATTTCATCGTGTTCATCGATCCGTTCGATGACCAGACTAACGGCTTTGCATTTGGCACAAACGCAGATGGCGCCCAATGGGATGGATTAATGTACCAGGGAGGCTCTGTTGATTTGAATTGGGATGATAAATGGAGATCGACCGTAAAGCACTACCCGAACAAGTGGGTGTCAGAAATGGCAATTCCCTTTAAAACACTTCGTTACAAAAAGGGTGTTACCAAATGGGGAATAAACTTCAGCCGCAATGATCTAAAGACAACGGAAAAATCGAGCTGGGCTCCTGTTCCGCGGCAGTTTCCGACGGCGGCGCTTGCTTATACCGGCACATTAATATGGAGTATACCGCCGCCTGCCATTAAGAATAATGTGTCTTTGATTCCTTATGTTCTAACTGGTGATTCAAAAAAATTTATTCCACGTTCACCGGGAGAGTTTAAACATGAAATAGGACTTGATGCAAAAGTAGCTGTTACTTCTTCATTAAACCTGGACCTTACGGTGAATCCAGATTTTTCGCAGGTGGAAGTTGACAAGCAGGTTACCAACCTCGACCGTTATGAATTATTTTTTCCTGAAAGGAGGCCATTTTTTCTTGAGAATGGTGACCAGACCAACAACTTTGGCTATGCCGATGTTCGTCCATTTTTTTCAAGGCGAATTGGATTGGGTATACCTATTGAATTCGGAGGAAGATTGAGCGGTAAACTCAATCGGAATTGGCGAATCAATTTAATGGATATGCAAACTGCAAAACAGGAAGACATCGGATTGCCGCAACAAAATTTTGCTGTAGTTGCTCTGCAACGGGAAGTGTTTTCGCGTTCAAATATTAACGTAATGTTCATTAACAAACAGTCTGTTAACTATCATCCCGGAAAAGATTCTTTGCATCCTGTTTATTCTAAGTATAATCGAAATGTAGCCATAGAATATAATCTTGCCTCGCCCAATAATGTGTGGACGGGAAAGCAGATGCTGATAAAATCTTTTAGTCCCGGCGAAAGCGGAAAGGATATGTTATTAGCGGGCAATTTGCAGTATGCCGGTAAAAGATGGACAGTGAATGGCAGTTATGAATTCATTGGGCAAAATTATAATGCTGAAGTAGGATATGTGCCGCGCAATGATGATATAAAACTCAATCCATATATAGCTTATAACTTTTTCCCCAAGGCTGGAAGTATATTGACGCATGGACCGCAGTTAACTTCAACCTATTTTTTTAATACAAAATTTCACGAAACAGACCATGAAAACCAGCTTACTTATTTAATTACTTTCCGTACCAAAGCCACATTATCGTCAACCATGCTTGATGATTATGTTCAATTACTTTTTCCGTTTGATCCAACAAACAGTGGTAAAGATTCATTGCAACTTTCTTCAATTCACAAGTGGAAAACTATAGGAATTGATTTTGTCTCGAAGCCGCAAAGCCTTTTCACCTATGGGTATTCTTTTAGATATGGCGGCTATTATGCTGATGGTAAAAAATTATCTGCAAGTGCTAATTTTGGGTATCGCTTTCAACCATTTGTGAACATTACATTGTATGCAACCTATAACCAGTTGCAATTGCCGCAGCCGTGGGGGCATACCAAATTTTGGCTCGTTGGACCAAAGGTAGATGTAACCATGACCAATAAACTATTCTTCACAACCTATGTTCAGTATAACGAGCAACTTAAAAACACCAACGTAAATGCAAGATTGCAATGGAGGTACAAACCAGCGTCAGACTTATTCCTGGTATATACTGATAATTATCTAAACGTGCCTTTTACTGTAAGAAACCGGGAGATCCTATTGAAATTCACTTATTGGTGGACGTTATAAACTGAAATCTTATTTCGCTATTTTCTTAATTGTCTCTAATCCAGCATTGAGATTTTAAAACATACTCCCAGTTTTTTATCTATCACTTTCGACTATTACTGCCAGCCTATGACTTTTTTGCCTGGGAAGTCAATATCAATAACCGTATAATCATCGGCACTTTTTAGTATTAACGTCGAATAGGGAAAAGAAATCTTTAACAGTTCAATATCTGTGTAGTCTTTCTTCATTTTAAGTTGTGAGCCTGTCTCTTTGATTATAATCAGTATTCCAGGTTCTTAAGATAGTTCATGTTGAATTCAAGGCAATCAAATGCAGTACCGGTGTACTCTTCCTGTTCTACAAAGAAATATTTCATGCCTGCTTTTTTTGAATTGGTAAGCATCTTCTTTATATCCAGCCCTCCTTTTCCAAATTCAACACTGTGCTTTTCTTTCAGGTCCATATCTTTCAAATGCCATAGAGGAAAACGGTTTGGATACTTTTCAAAATAAGCAAGCGGATCATTTCCGGTAACGATAACCCAGCCTAAATCCATTTCCATTTTTACAAATTCAGGATTGGTATTTTCCAGCAGGACATCGTATAGAACCTGGCCGTTATCTTTTTCAAATTCTGAATCATGATTGTGATAACCAAGTGTTATGTTTGATTTTTTGGCAACTTCTCCGGCTTTATTAAATATCTCTGCTGTGCGTTTGTAATTATCAACTGTTTGACCTTTTTCAGGCATTACCGAAATAATTAAATAATCCTGCCCGGATTCAACGGCCTGGTCAACGGTTTGCTGCCACGTATCGTCGTAATGCACATGGCCGCTTCGTAAAGTCATCCCAAGGTCGGAGCAAATCTTTTTCATTTCTGCCGGCTTCAAACCATAATAATATCCTTTGTCACTTGCAGCAGATTCAATTTCTTTATAACCAATACTGGCTATCTTTTTTAATGTTCCCACATTATCATTCAGCATTTCATTGCGAACTGTATACAATTGCAATCCGGCATCTTTTGCTGATTTGCGATTGGATGCTTTTACAACATTTGGTAATAAGAACGAGCCGGCAGCCAGGGTGCCGGACGTTTTAAGAAAATTTCTTCTTGAATTCATTCATTTAATTTTAAGAGATGAGCAATCAAAATCTAGTAATATCTTCCGATCAATTTGTTTTCTACAATTTTTGTTTTTAATGATGACGGATCAATTTCCCCCTGGTTGGCGTAAACAATTCTGCCACCGGGCTCCACTAATATTGTGTATGGAATCGCACCTGTCCATTTAGGATCTATTGCATCTATCAGTTGGTACTTGTCATCCGAATTGAAAAGATAATTAGTATTGGCAGCATGTAACGATTGTAACATTTTCAAAACCTTGTCTTTCTTCTCCGGGTTATCGGCGCTTATACTTATGAGTTGAAAATCCCTTTGCCGGTACATGCGGTTAATGGAAACAAGCGATGGAAATTCCGCTACACACGGGCCGCACCAGGTGGCCCAAACATTTATTAAGAGTAGCTTATCAGTATTGTTTTTTATAAGATCCCTGATGCCTGCAGAATCAATGGTATCAAGTGTTACAGGCTGAGCGTTCCATTCTTTGTCGGCTTCGGCAATGTGTTCCTCTTTTTCGGCCCATTTTATTGAACAGCCAAATACTTTTGTAGTTTTCACCGGAACTTCTTTGCCGGCAAGCAACGCGTCTAATGCGTTTCGGGTGTCCTGGCTTTTTGGTATTCCTGTAGGTTTCTCAACATCGTCTATGCGTCCCTGGTATCTCAGCTTTCTTTCCTGGTCAAAAATAAAAACATGTGGCGTGGCAACAGGACCATAAGCATTGGCTACGGTTTCATGGTCGCCATCGTACAGGTAAGGAAAGTTGAAGTGTTTTCTTTTCGCCCGCAATTTCATTTCTTCATAGGTGTCGCCCAAATCGGTGTAACCCAATTCACTTAACTGAACAGATTTGGGATCATTAGGCATTATAGCCACAACGGCTACACCTTTCGGAGTATATTCCTTTGTTAGTTGAATCAACCTGTTTTCATAGGCCTGTGCGGTCGGGCAATGATCGCACGTGAAGACAATTACTAAAACTTTTGCGTCTTTAAAAGAAGACAACGAATACATTTTTCCATCAACACCTTTTAGTTTGAAATCAGGCGCACTACTGCCTATCGCCAATGTTGGATGATCATCTGCGAAAACATTATTGTGATTTGCAAAACCATAAGAGAACAATATTAAAATCAAAAATGAAAAAAATATTTGTTTCATATCACCGGCTTTTTAATAATTATTATTGTTGGTTTTCTTTAAAAGGAATGGGAAATTTCAAATCTGTGGTGTTAGAAAATAAACGTAACCAACAAACATAGAATCATTTCAAAATTAAGAGAAATCGATAATTCGGGATGATTTAATTATTGATCTTTTTGAGGGATGATACCTAATGATTTGTTGAATAATCAAAATAAATTGCGACCCATAAAATTTACTAACAGCAACCTTTCCAGCAATCTTGTATCTTTTATTTGCTAAGCTGTTAAGCCATTTACTTTCAATTTTGTTAAGAATAAATCCTAAAGGGTGTTTTCCCTTCCGCACCTTCAGCAACTCTTCCAATTCTATTTATAGAATCTATTTTCATCTTAATGCCGTCAATTGTGGTTAAACTATCAATTAATTGTAAGCCATCTTTTGTCAGGATAGGTTCTGTAAATCCACTATGGTCTAGGTCGATAAGTTCTTGGACCGCTTTTGAATTATTAAATCCTTTAACAAGAACCTGTCGTAAATATGCCAATTTAAATTGGTCAATGTAAATGGAATTGCAGATTGCTTTTTGCGATGTTGATTTATTAGTGCTTTTGCAGTGAAGGCCTGTAACTGTGATAAGTAGAATAAAAGAACAAATGAATTTGGAGGTTGTTATCATATAAAATTTTGTAAGCTTGAAACCCGACGAGCAACCTACTTTCAATACTTAAATATATACCACTCCTTGCTGCATAGCCAAAAGGGATTTTAAAGTATTTTAATTTTCGCCATAACCACTTATCGTTACTTCAATAAAACTTCTCCTTAACTATTCTTCTGATCGCTCTTACTTAAAAAAGAAAATAATTTAAGTATCACCGGTAGTCCTGCTACAAGGGCAGCCACATAAGAAATTAATTTCGAGTACACTTCCTGCTGCGACGTTAGTAAGAAAGCGAGAATGGCAAGGACAAGAATAATTAATGGATTTTTAAGCTGGTTCCAGTTACCGTTGTCTTTAATATTATTCTTAATTTTCATCGCTTCGCTGTTGCCAATTGCTGTGAGTATAAAATTGCGGAAACCTTTGTTGAACAATCTAAGCGTTCCGTCGGGCCTTATTATAACGCCTTTGGCCAACAGCATATTCAGGTCATAATCATTAAAAGAATTTACCAGGTTATCTTCTGCAAGGTCATACAACAAAAACTTTTCTTCTTTGGTTAATGATTGCCAGATATACATATAAAAATAATGAGAGGTTATCTGCAACTTAAAAGCTAATTCATCGGCATTCACCTTTTCTTTTTTTGTCTTTAAATCATTTGCAATTTCAATGGCATACTGCTGAATCTTAATGAGGAAATGTGTCTGCTGTGTTTCTTTATAAATTGAATCCCAGGTGTTGTCCGTATTATCTGTAATAGATTGTTGCAATGGAAAAACAATAATGCGATAATGACCCAGCAAGACATGCCATCTCTCAAGATCTTGTCCTGGTGCGGATTTGTCAGTTGTTTCTATTGCCTGTTCCATTATTGAATCGAGGAACGATACCGGGTGCACCGTTGATAGAATAATGATCTTACACTTACTATCAAGCATAAGGCCTTCCAGGAAGTTAAGCTTTAGCCGGTTGGTAACAGCATCCTGAATGTTATATTCAAAATGGTTTACAATAATCAGTTTATTTTTTTCAGCAAAGGCCGCAGTTTTAAATGCTTTCCATTCCGGATCGCTTTCCCTGTTATCGCCAAAGTCAGGAATATTAATGAAGTCGGCAACAAACACATTACTTGCCTGGTCGCTATTCTCATCATAGGTAAGTGTACCGTTTTCGATTTGTATTTCGCCCTTCATGATTTTATCTTTTATAATGCTGAGTTTCCCCGAACCAGGCAACCCGATTATAAAAACAAGCTTATTTAAGCTTGGCGTGTCAATAATTTTATGATCCAGGGGATTCCATTCTGCCAGATCAGGCAACCGCAAACAAAATAGTTTACTGATGATGTTGTAGATCATAACATAAAAAACGCCCAATGCAAAAAGCAATAATATCCAGAATAAGGATGCGCCAAACCAGCCTTTTTTGAATATCGATGGAACTTTATAATTGAGGCCCGCTGAAGATATTGCCAGGTACTTGCCTGTTGTGTCCATCTGCACATAGGTAGTACAGCTATCGGATGAGCCGCTGGCATCTTTTAATAATGAATTATAAAAAAATGAGGTGTCACCAGCGTTTGGCGTGTCAAACTTTTCTTCTTTAACGGCTGCGTCGCTTATATTAATTCTAAACAGCGACAGTATATCAGTCGTAATGGATTCTTCGCGTGAATATTTTTCTGGTGTACCAGGTTTTTCCAGGCGAATATCATTTATATAAGCATTATCATAATAATACCCTCTAGAGAAATTGGTATTGGTCTTAATATGCTCAAATGATGTATCGCTCAATTTATTCAATAATTGTTTTGCATATTGCAACTGACGGTAGCGGATACTTATATTTTGCTCATAATTGTAGGAAGTAAGGTAGAAGAATATGATGGGTATGCCACTCGTAACAATAAGCCTGGTGAGACCCATTACCGAAAAGCTGCGTTTATAGTTCCAGCTGGAAAGCAGCTTTGCCCCGATGCGTTTACGTGTCTCCGTTAGCACACGGTCACCGTATTTATAAAAGAGCCATCCTGCAACACATGTCAGCGATTCGTAAATAAATAGCAGTAAAATATTATGTGGTTCAAGTGTTCTTATTGCCGCTATATCAATTATTAATAAAGAAATCAGGAGCGCCCTTAGTGTTTTAATCTTGAATTTATAATTATCAACCTGGTTATGATATTTATAACGCCGGGCAAATAAGACCGTTAGAAAAATAGAAATAAAGGTTACCGAAAACAATAGGATATAGAGATAGGTTAAGAAGCTGCTGATGCTGAAAAAAGCAAGCACCCACACAATGATGACGAGATTAAAAAGTGTGGCAACATTGTATTGATGATGCGACAAAACCTTTGGACCGATCCAACTTGTATCAAATAATTGTCTTTTAAAAAATGAGCGTTTGGATGACACAAGAAATACTACAAGGAGCTCCAGCGCTAAAAATGCGAAGAATAATAACATCATAGAAAAAGTGAAGCTATAGATTTCGGTATCTCTCGTTTCTCTGTAATTAACATCGTCGAAAACCACCATAAAATAGGGGAGGCTGTCAATGGTTTTGATGCTTACTTTATATTCTTTGCCGAAATATTTTGTTGTAAAAGTTCCATCAGTTCTGGCTTCAAGATTGCCAAGGAGTTTTTCACTTTCGGAGAATTCACGCAACAAATTTTCATTTAAATTTCGGGCTTCATCAGAATGATATAACACATTGCCGTCATCGTCAATAATGGCAAATTGATAGCCTTCCGGTATAACAGGTTTATGAAGACTCCTGAAATTAAAAGATATAGCACCAATAGCCTGCCCGTTAATTTTCGATGGAATCGATAACACGGAAGTGAATGATCCACTGATCCACGAAACAATTTGATCCAGGTAAAACCTGCGAGCGGGATCGTTGTTAAGCTGGGATTCTTTGTGAGTGATAATTTTTTTAAAATATTCCCTGTTTCTAAAGTTGCCATGTGGAGCGCTGCTGTTTACTGTGGTCCAGTTAACTTTTTCATTTCCCGCTTTGTCTAACCAAAAAACCTGGTTGATATGCAGTCCTTTTGCAGTATTCAAAAGGTTGGTGGGCTTGTCTTTTAGTTCCTTATCCTTAAATGAAATGCTATCGTTATTGAGATTAATGATGTCATTAAAAAGTGAAGGATTCGATTTGATTGAGTCTTCAAATTCATTTATTTTTTTATAAGCAGTATCAATTTCATTTCGAAATGCGTTGGTAATTTGAACTGCAAGAACATTTGCTGAATTCAGGCTCTTATCCGGTCGCAGCACCAGGTTATACTTAAAAAAAGTAAAGAATAATATTGAAATCAACAACATAGAAACGGCTATCGTTGAAATTCCATCCGATATAGTAAGCCTGTCCTTATTACCCATTTGATACAACTTAATCCAGGGGAAGGCGAGAATAATAATAAATACAATTGTTACGAGAAGTAAGACAACGTTATTCGGTAGTTGATTTTTTTCTCCCTGGTAACGGGTGTTAGAAAGTAGACCCGTAATTACCCACTGCCTGTCAGCAGTAAAATTTACAGGCTGTGAAAATAATTTATAATCTTTCCCGCTTATGTTCAGGCTTCTTACAGATGAAACCTCTATGCCATTTTTCTTGTTGTATAATGAATCGTTTAAGTAACTAATGCCCGATGGAAACGTTTCAAATACCAATTGCCCGTTACTGAATATAAGAAACTGGTCAAATACATTTTGAGGAATCAGCAATTTTATGAATTGATCAAAACTCATCCTCATCGACATCTGGTAAGAAGTGGTGTCCGTTGAATCGATGATGCGTTTAGCTAATTGTAAAGTGATGAGCCTGGTATCATCATTCACAGTAATATTATAAATGCTGTCAGTAAATTTATCGGTAAGATTTTTCCTGGAGCCCTTTATTACAGGAAGCGTCAATGTGAAATTTTCGGTAGAGTAATTAGCAATATAACTTTTTACTTCCTGTTCATGAGAATCGTCCTTAGCATAAGCAGTTAACAAATTACTCATCAGCGCTACGCTGTTCTCTATTTTTTTATGGATGTTTTCATCGATGTTCTGCAAAGTCCTGAAACGTTGTTCCTGCAGGTTCCTTTCATTGTTGGGTACATAAATAAAAGAATAAATACCTCCACAAAAAATTACAAACACTACGGTAATTATTGCAGCTAGGTAATTTCTGTTGAAAAATTTCATTGGGGTTATTTTAAGAAAATTAATCAGATGCGCCAGGCTAATGCCGCTAAAAAAACCTTGAAATGAAGTTTACTTTCACATCAACTTAAAACCGATTAATCACGGGGAGCGGGAAATCTTTAACAGGATAGTGAACTAACGTTAGGCTAAATTCTGAAATAAATATAGCATTGTCAAGTGTTAGTTGATTTAATATAACGGAACCGGTTTTAATTTCAGCACCATTGGATTTTCATTACAATAACTCCACAAATAGAAGTACTGTTGCTTTTAAAAAAACCTTTAACTAAATTCGACTACGATTTGCAGTAATTCCCCATCACCTAAAATTTTATTATGAAGCAGTTTTTATCCCGTTCACTGAGATTTATTTCTCAGTTACTAAAATCGGCATGGCTTTTTTTCCCCGGAATGATATTCTTATTGTTTGCTATCTTTTGCTTTTGGGTGGCGGGACAAGGAAAAGATATTCTTGTTGCTTTTACTGAAAATACATCGCGAACAATTTTTTCGATCAATTATACCCGCATCATATTTTTTGTGGCAATTGGCTTCTGGGCCTATGTAAGCTGGTATTCTGCAAGAATTATTTCTTACATAAAAAAGACAAGAGAGGAAGACGATGTGCAATTGATATCGGGTGTGAAAAGCGAAGAAGCGGAAAGAGACTACGCTGAACGTAATCAATTTTTTGAAATTGGTAAGAGTTTCCTTGACGAGGTTCCACGTATTGTTGGAAATAGTTGCTTTTTAGTTCTGGAACTCGCAGTGCTGCAATCGCCTGTATTGAGGCATCCAATTAGTTCCACGGCAGCATGGATTTCGTTTTTTATTTTATTGATCATTATTCGGTACATAAATAAATGGGTTAATGATGACCTGGCAACGAAACCGATATTCAGAAAAATATTTTATGCGTTGCTCTTTATATTAATTGTGTTGATAGTTATCACAAGCTTATTCATCACCATTCACATCTTCACGCTCTTTGCCCTGCTCATTTTATTTCATGTTGTTTTTATTTTATACATAAATCTTCGCAGGGTGCGCATGGAAAAAAAGGCGCAAACGAAAATGCTAACCCAGGCTCAAACAGTGAAGGCGCCAAATCTGGCCGAAAGGTTGATGGATTATTTTTGTATTCCGCGTAAAGAGTCTGGATATTTCAGGTGGTTTTTATTTATGGGAAGTGCAGGTATCATCTTATACATAGCGTCAATAATATGGTTGACGTTTGCACGAAACATCGGGCCGTTTCCTTTTATTATTCTTGCCTTTGCCGTGTTGCTTGCCTTCGGAAATATAGTAACAGCTTTCTCTGTAAAGTATAAGGTGAATTTTCACTTTATGCTTTTGATATTAGCATTTATACTTGGCTTTGGCGAAACGCATTATGTTAGAACAATTGATTTGCCAACGGGTAATAATTATGTGTTAAGGCCTGATTTAAGAACTTATCTAACGGCGTGGCTTAAGAACAGGAATATAGCTTCAGTACCGGATTCTGTTGGGTATGATGTGTATTTTGTAATGTCTAATGGTGGGGCGTCACGCTCCGGCTATTGGACTTCGGGAGTGTTGGGAAGATTAGAAGATGCATCCCTTGCTGGTAACAAATCGAACAGGTTTTCTGATCATGTTTTTTGTTTATCCGGAACATCAGGTGGTGGGGTAGGTGTCGCAACTTTTTTTTCATTACTAAGAGATAAACAATTACGAACGGATCCGCTTTATGCAAAATCGGCAAGTGCATTTCTAAAACAGGATTATTTTACCTACACTTTTGCAAGGATGCTTGGCCCTGATTTTTTCAATTACATATTTCATGTAAGCGCACTTAAAGACAGGGCCGCCGCTTTGGAAATGTCTTTTGAGGAATCTTCCCATAAAACAAATGACAGCGCTTACCAGGTTCCATTCTATGACGATTTTTCGAAGTTCCCCGCAATGCGAGATGGCAATGTTTATCTCCCCGTACTTTTTGTAAACACTACAAGGATGCAGGATGGCAATCCTGGAATTGTTACCAACCTTAAACCCGATTCGGGAATTTATAACGAACGAATAGATGTAGTAGGTTTGCTAGGTGCAAACAAAGATATCAGCATAACATCCGGTGCCATTCTTGGCGCAAGATTTCCTTACCTGAGTCCGGCAGGAAGAATTGCCAATAGTTATTTTGTTGACGGTGGTTATTTCGATAATTCCGGTGCAGGCGTAATCCAGGAAACGATCAGGGGAATTTTAAATATTGAAAAGGAAGATAGCCTCGCTAACGGTAAACTGTACCCGCAAATAAAAAAGTTACGTTTTACGATATTACATATTGTTAACAGCCCTGTCGATCAAAATGCCACTCTTCAGCCTGTTGCTCCTATCAGGAATGATTTAATGAGCCCGGTTCTTACCATTGCGGGAGCTTATGATATGCAAACGACGGTTAATGATATGAGGCTAATAAATTACATTAATGACATTAATGAATTTGGTGGCCATCATGCCAATTATAACCGGATTTCATTGTATAAGGATTCGGCTGAATATAGTCACAATGCAACAGGTGGTGCATTTGGTACTGAACCTTCCTATGCCATGAACTGGTTTATTTCAGATACATTATTAAGAAGGATTGATAAAAGATTAATTGAAAATCCAAAGTTAAATGATCTGGTAAAATATTTTAAAGGCGGGCAATTTTGAATACTATTGGTTGTTGTAATTAGTTATTCGTTTTAAAGCCAATGCGTTCCCGGTTTTTCCATTTGGTAAGTTTTGATTCTTCATCAGTTTTTTTATCCAATAGATTTTCCAAGGCATCATAAATCTGTGATAGTTGTCCGTCAACGCCATCTTGCCTGTCCATTATTATTTTAATTTGCTCCGCAAGTTCTTTATAGCTGAGAGCAAATTTGCGCAAAGCGACGAATGCTCTTACGATGGCAATATTCATCTGCCTCGCTTTTGGACTCTTCAATACACTGGCAAGCATGGTTACGCCATGTTCGGTAAATGCGTATGGCCGATATTTACCAGTTCTGTTTTTAGGCAGTTTTTCCATCATCACATTTTGTGATGATGAGATTGTAATCCACTCTTTCGCAGTAAGTTGAAACATAAAATCGATCGGAAAACTTTCCAGGTTTCGTTTAATGGCCTGGTTTAAGACCCGTGTTTCTACCTCATACAAAGTGGCAAGGTCAAATCAAGCATTATCTTTTGTCCTCTAATCTCGTAAATTTTGTTTTCAATGATATTCATTTTCATGTAAATTTTCTTTAAGTATGAACGCAGCCAATCTCTTATTACAATCAAATAGCTGTTCGGCCTTATAACCCAAAATACGAAAGATTAATCCATTTACAGGAAGCATGGAAATACCAAAAAGAATGTTGTCAATTGAGGATAAAAGTTTTTTGCTCTCTTCGAATAGTCCTTTCATATCAATTGAATCATTTATAAATAATAAAGTTGATTGGTGGGTATATCCTTCCAGTTGCCCAATGGCATAGATATTTCTTTTAGCGGGCTCGATCAAAACATTTTCTCTTACAATTAATTTTTTATTCAAATAAACGTTAGTAACGTTTTGAAACCTTGTAAACTTAAATTCTTCGCCACTTAATTTTCTTCCGCAGGTGATAACTTCACTCCAAACAAGACTATGCTTTTTTTGTAAATAAATATTATTGAATGATGAAAAGCTGGATGCTTCGTGTGGTACATTTGGATGCGGCAAGAATGTGAATGATCCGTTATTAGCCACATGCACGTTCATAGATTGACTTGCAGCATCAGCCATTGTAAAAAGCCTTTGATAGCCTTGCGTTGTTAAATGAACATTTGCATTTTCTTCAATTTCAATTTCAATATTATAATTATCATTACTCAATATACCGGGAGACGAACTTGTAATCATCAGCCGCAATAACCCGTCAGACTTATTCTCGGTAATGTTAGCTAATTTGAAGGGTTGTTTATAGAAACAGTGTTTTAAAAATGTTCTGTCATTTTTATATGCCGCTGCAATATGTAAATGGTTATCTAACGGCATAGCATAGGTTCTTTTGTTTTTTCAACCAAGGCATATTTTTTAATCCAGCCGATTACACTATCAAGTCCGGTGCCATCCATAAGATTAGTAAAAACAAACGGGTTGCCTTTACGCATTTTTCTTGCGTCATGTTCCATTATGGCAAGATCGGCATGAACATAAGGCGCCAGGTCAATTTTATTAATCACCAGTAAATCGCTTCTTGTAATTCCGGGGCCGCCTTTGCGGGGAATCTTATCGCCTTCTGCAACATCAATAACAAAAATGGTAACATCAGCAAGGTCCGGGCTAAAAGTTGCCGAAAGATTATCACCACCACTTTCAATAAAAATTATTTCAACACCAGGAATGCGGGTTGCCATTTCTTCTACTGCTTCCAGGTTCATACTTGCATCTTCGCGGATAGCTGTATGCGGACAACCGCCTGTTTCCACGCCGATAATTCTTTCAACTGGAAGCAAGCTGTTTTTTGTAAGAAACTCCGCGTCTTCTTTAGTATAAATATCATTGGTGATTACGCCGATGCTGTAATCGTTATACATAGCTCTTGATAATCTTTCGATTAATGCTGTTTTGCCTGATCCTACGGGACCTGCGATACCAATTTTGATATAATTTCTTTCTTTCATTTTTAAGACATGTATAACCGCGAATATAGTTGTTCATGTTGCATGCAACGGATATCGAAGCCTGCACAGCAATAGCCAACCATATCTTTATCGGGTAGTAAACTTTGATTGGCTAATTCATTTATGAATGGAAATAACGATCTTAATATTTCCTGTCCGTCCTGCTGACCCAACGGAATTAGCTTTACTGAATTTGTTATAAATCCATTGGCGGCATTATAATAAAACCCGGTGAGGGCCTGTTGTTTATCAATATTCATTGCATACGATAATATGCCAAAGGAAATACAGTAATGGCCGAAAGCCTCATTGTTAAGGATACATTCTTTATATTTTTTTGGCAAAACAAATGCATCATTGTTTTCAAATATTTTTAATAGACGAACACCCAATTTATTACTGGCAAGCCTTATTTCCCGGGGCAGTTTAACAGCGGTACAAAGGTTGTCCAGTTCAATGATGGTTTCTAAATCGTTATTACATGCTGCATCATAAGCTAACGATAATAAAGCGGCATCTGTATAAAAAATATTTTGTGAGAGTTGCTGAATCACAAATTCTTTGGCAGAAACTTTATCATTGACAGTTCCGCCCTGCACATACGTTTCCAGTCCCGATGAATGTGAAAATCCGCCAATTGGTAAGGCTGAATCGCTTACATGCAGCAATTGCAAAAGGCTATCGGGATACATTTATAACGAAGTTGTAAAATGGTGAATCTTGTCTAGCAGGCTATCAGCCATGCCTACCTGTAGATGCGGTAGAACGGTTGTTTGAAAGGAGCAGTTTAATTTTCTTTCTTCTATATTTATAGTGTAACCTAACGTGACCAACAGGTTGTAGAGGGGAACATCGTATGGAACCAGTAATTCATCAGCTTCATAAAATAGCGGTAAATGCCGGTTACCAATTTCATAGGAAACGGCTGCAGCCTCACGCATATTTGAAGGTTTCAGAACAATGCATTCGCAGGGAATGATTTCAACGGCAATTGTGATTTTGTCATCCTGGAATAAAATATCGCCTTCTTTTAAATCAGGATTTTCCCTCATAAATTTTATGCAAATCGCTCTGCCCTGTTTTGTTTCTTTATGAAGTATACGTTTTCTTGCCTCATGCCATTCAATTTGCAGCGCATCTATATCGCGGTTGTCATTAACCGATGAGTAAATGTTACCTGATTTTTCTTTTACAATTATCATTGATTAATTTGTTTAAAATAAAAAATAACGTTGGGCAAGTGAAACTTCGCTCATAGGTTCGCAGGTTATGTGTTCGCCATCTACTTTTACTTCATAGGTTTCGGGATTTACATCAATTTGTGGAGTTTTATCATTATGTATCAAATCTTTTTTACCAATGTTCCTGCAATTTTTCACGGGCAGAATTTGCTTTTGTAAATTATATGATGGAACAACTCCATTGTCGATTGAGATTTGTGAAACGAAAGTAAAACAGGTATTGTATAACGCTTTGCCGTAGGCGCCAAACATGTGCCGGTAAATTACAGGTTGTGGAGTAGGAATAGAGGCATTGGGATCACCCATCCTGCTGGCGATGATCATGCCGCCTTTAATTATCGTTTCCGGCTTGGCGCCGAACAATGCTGGCTTCCAAAGCACCAGGTCAGCAAACTTTCCAACTTCTATGGAGCCCACATAACCGGATATGCCATGTGTTATTGCCGGGTTAATGGTATATTTCGCCACATATCTTTTTACCCTGAAATTATCATTGTTATTTTTTTCGTCTTCAGGTAAAAAGCCTCTTTGCTTTTTCATTTTATCTGCCGTTTGCCAGGTTCTTGTTACTACTTCGGCTACGCGGCCCATCGCCTGGCTGTCAGAACTCATCATACTAAAAACACCCATGTCATGTAAAATATCTTCTGCGGCAATTGTCTCCGGACGGATTCGGCTATCCGCAAAAGCAACGTCTTCCGGAACTGATTTATCCAAATGATGGCAAACCATCAGCATGTCTAAATGCTCATCAATGGTATTAACCGTATATGGCCTCGTAGGATTAGTTGATGAAGGTAAAATGTTTGGATACATCGCGGCCTTAATAATATCGGGAGCATGACCGCCCCCGGCGCCTTCAGTATGATAAGTATGAATCGTTCTTCCTTTAATTGCATTAATGGTATCTTCTAAAAAACCAGCTTCATTTAATGTGTCGGTATGGATGGCGACCTGCACATCCAGCGCATCGGCAACCCGCAAGGCTGCGTCAATTACAGCAGGAGTTGATCCCCAGTCTTCATGAATTTTAAGTCCGATTGCACCGGCTTCCACTTGTTCAACCAGAGGCCCTGTTGTTCCGCAATTTCCTTTGCCTAAAAAACCCAGGTTCATCGGGAATGCATCGGCACTCTCGAGCATTTTTTGAAGGTTCCACGCGCCCGGGGTAACCGTCGTTGCGTTAGTGCCATCTGCAGGCCCGGTGCCGCCGCCTAACATGGTGGTAATACCGCTGAATAATGCATGATCAATTAATTGCGGGCAAATGAAATGGATGTGTGAATCTATACCGCCGGGTGTAACAATTAAACCGGCGCCGCCATGCACTTCTGTTGAGGCGCCTACAATCATATTTGCGTTTACGCCATCCGTTATATCCGGGTTGCCTGCCTTGCCGATGCCGACAATTTTACCGTCTTTTATTCCTATATCTGCTTTTACAATTCCCCAGTGATCTATTATTAATGCACTTGTAATTAAAAAATCGAGTACGCCTTCATTTCTTTTTTTTGTGGATGATTGCGACATGCCATCGCGGATTGTTTTGCCACCGCCAAATTTATTTTCTTCGCCATAGATTGTATAATCCTTTTCCACTTCAATGATAAGATCGGTATCGCCCAATCTTACTTTGTCACCAACAGTAGGCCCATACATGTTTGCATACTTTATCCTGTTGATATGAAGGCTCATGCTTTTTTATTTTTAAAATGTAAGGTTGATAATTTACCTAAGGCGGTTTGTTTTACATCTTTATCATCTAGATTTCCATTCACAAGATTATTGATACTGAATATTTTTTTATTTCCTGCGACAGCAACCAATTCTACTTCTTTTTCCTCGCCCGGCTCAAACCGGACCGCGGTGCCTGCGGCAATATTTAATCGCATTCCAAATGCCTTTTCGCGATCAAATTCCAACTGCCTGTTTACTTCAAAAAAATGAAAATGAGAACCAACCTGTACCGGCCTGTCGCCTGTATTCGCAACCGCAACGATAACCGTTTTGCGCCCCACATTGCATTCAATATCTTTCGTTCCAACAAAATATTCTCCAGGTATCATAAATCTTAATTTTTAATTACAATTTACCTGATCGGATCATGGACTGTTACCAGTTTAGTTCCATCGGGAAACGTGGCTTCAATTTGTACTTCGTGGATCATTTCGGGTATTCCTTTCATTACGTCTTCACGGGTTAAAATGGTCGCACCATATTGCATTAGGTCGGCGACAGTTCTTCCGTCACGGGCGGCTTCCTGCAGCCGGCTGCTGATGAGTGCTATTGACTCAGGGTAATTCAATTTGAGTCCGCGGGCCTTGCGTTTCTCTGCCAGTTCTCCAGCGAGAAATAATAATAATTTTTCGGTTTCTCTTGGTGTTAAGTGCATGAAATAAAATTCTTGGTTAAGTCACATCAGCAGTCGCGGGTGTTAAATGTAAGAATAATTAAGAATATAAACTTAGGATACATAATTTTGGAATGATATTTTACACATAAATTGATCACATATGAAAACAGCAATTGTAACAGGAGCTACCGGTAACATGGGGCAAGCGGTTGTAAAAAAATTTATTGATGAGGGATATTTTGTAATTGGAACGGCAATTCCTTCTGACACTACCCAACTTGATTTTCCCGCTGACAAATTTGAAAAAATTATTGTGGATCTTGGTGATGAAGATGCATCGGGTAAATTTGTTGAGTCAGTGATTTCAAAACATAAAAATATAGATGTTGCGGTATTAACAGTTGGTGGTTTTGCAATGGGCACCATAGCCGATACAAAAACAACTGATATCGAAAAACAATACAAATTAAATTTTGAAACTGCTTACAATGTGGCCCGGCCGGTATTTATTGAAATGATGCAAAATAATAACGGAAGAATTTTTATAATCGGGTCGAAGCCTGGTCTCGATGCGAGGAATGGGAAAGGCATGGTAGCTTATGGTCTCGCCAAGTCGTTGATTTTTCGCTTGGCCGAATTAATGAACCAGGAGGCAAAAGGAAAAAATGTTGTTACCAGTGTAGTCGTGCCAAGTACAATCGATACAGTTCCTAACCGCAAATCGATGCCTGATGCTAACTTCGACAATTGGGTAAAACCTGAAGCGATAGCTGACGTTATTTACTGGCATTGTACAGATGAAGCCAGTGTTCTTCGGGAACCGGTTTTGAAAGTTTATAATAAAGCATAATTTTTTCAGCAAGATGAGCTTTAAATGATCGCCTTAAATATCATTTAACGCTTTCCGCCCATGCATCCATTTTACTTTCCAGTATATCTAACGGCATTACCCCATCTTTCAATAATTCATCATGAAAATCTGAAAGCTTAAACTTGTCACCCAATTGTTTTTCATATTTTTCTCTAAGCTCTCTTATTTTTAATGCGCCAATTTTATAACTTAATGCCTGTCCCGGTATTACCATATAGCGTTCTATTTCAGCGGTAGCGCCCTGTTCGCTTATAGCTTCATTATCCATCATATATTTAATGGCTTCCTCTCTCGTCATTCCTTTCAAATGCATTCCTACGTCAACCACCAGTCTTATGCCTCGATGAATGTCATCGCCCAATGCGCCCATGTATTGATAAGGGTCCGTATATAAGCCCAATTCTTTTCCCAGCGATTCGCAATACAAGGCCCAGCCTTCGCCCATAGCGCCATACCATGCAAAGCGCCGGAACTTTGGGAGGCTGGTGTCTTCCTGTTGTAACGATATCTGGTAATGATGTCCGGGAATAGCTTCATGTAAAAAAAGTGATTCCATACCGGAAGTTGTATTGAATTTTGTCGCATTCAAAATGGGTATATAAAAAATTCCCGTCCTGCTTCCATCGGGTGAACCAGGGTTGTATTCAGCGCTGGCGCTGGCCGCACGAAACGCCTCGGTTTGCTTTATTTCAAAAAGCGTTCCTGGTGTGCGGCCAAACATTTTCTTTAAGTTAGGGTCAATTCTCTTTTTTATATTTCTGAATGCATTCAACACATCTTCAGGCGTTTTGAAAGGCATAAACTTTTTATCCGTTTTCATATATTCAAAAAATGACTTTAGGTCTCCTTTAAAACCCGTTTCATCTTTTACTCTCTCCATTTCATTTCTTATTCTTTTTACTTCGGCAAGGCCAGTGTTATAAATTTCATCCGGTGTTTTATTGGTAGTAGTCCAGTATCTTACCAAATAATTATAAATTTTTTCCCCTCCCGGCAATGCGCTGTATCCCGTTGAAGTTCTTGCGGCGGGCAGGTATTCATCTTTTAAAAATGATCCAAGTTTTTTATATGACGGAATGATGTAAGTATTGATCGCATAAACATATTTTTGGAACATCTCTTTTTTTAATGAATCGCTGAAAGATGCCGGGAACATTTTAACCGGGCCATAGAAAATGTTTTTAGATGAATCGGTCATGGTCATCGCTTCCATTTGCGGAATCATTTTCAAAACAATTGCTTTTGGTAAAACATATTTTGCTTTGATGCCTTTTTTAAAACCGGCAATTGCAGAATCGCTCCACACGGAAAATTGTTTTATCCTGCTTAGCCAATTGCTATAATCATTTTCCGTTTGAAACGGCTGAATGCCTTCACCGGAACCTAATTGGCCCATCGTGATGGGCAATCCCCAAAACTGCTGGAACGGAATGTATATGCAGGCCATTTCTGAGGGATATAGTATATTCAAATCCAATGCTTCTAACTGCATTTTCATTTCGCGGTCAAAAATTTCATAACTGATCAAATCATTTTTGTCGAGTGTTGATCTGTCATATTTTTCAACTTCATTTAAATATTTTGTATAGAAATTATGCAGCTTGTCTTTGAACGATTCGGTTATATAAATTGGTAATTGGTCATTATACCGGTTGTCCCCGTTTTGAGTTGCCTCTATCGGGTACAATTTCATGCGGTCTTCATAATAATTATCAAACATTTTATTAAGAGAAGCATTGCTCATATTTGCCGTAGTTGAGGTTGGCTGATTGCAGCCGGTTATAACAAGTAAAACTAAAGTGGTAAAAACAAATTTATTCATTGCAAATTTTTACGGTGGCTAAGCTAATGATTAATTATGTATTAAAATATTTAGGTGACGAATAGCCTGACCTGAAAAAATTTATTTTGTTGCCTTCTGCGAAGCAGACTTATTCAATGATTATTTAGTTTTGAATTACAAATATTAATAACCATGGCTTACAACGAAAAACTCGCTGTGAAAGTGAGGACCGCCCTTGCACATTTATCTAAAGTAGAGGAAAAGAAAATGTTTCGTGGTATTACATTTATGGTAGATGGGAAAATGTGCGTTAGCGTTAGCAATGATGAAATCATGTGCCGTATTGATCCTGAATTGCACGACGCAGTTGTTAAAAAGAAAGGATGCAGATCTGTAGTAATGCGAGGAAGAGAATACAAAGGTTTTGTTTATGTAAACGAAGAAGGGATGAAAACGAAAAAAGATTTTGACTATTGGGTTGGGCTCTCGCTGGAGTTTAACAAAAAAGCCAAAGCATCAAAAAAGAAAAGTATAAAATAACGACGTTTGACTTTACTATAAGAAAGACTTCATCTGCTGATGGATGCTATTATCGCAAGAGTTCTGCAATTAAAATTCCAAGATAGGTTCCGATTGCATTTCCAACAGAACCTGCCAATATACCCGGTAGCTGGAGTTCAGAACGGCCAAGACTTACAGCACATACAGGCGCCGTGGTCGCACCTGCGATATTTGCATTGCTTGCAATGGACACAATATCCCAATCTTGTTTTAACAGGCCACCTATAGAAAAAATTATTACGCCATGTATTAAGACAAGAATAGTGTCCCATAATAATAACGTGCCAGCTACTTCACCATTTTGCATTAGTGCACGGATATCGCAAAATGCGCCGATAACTGCAAGAAAGATCATAATCATGAGCAGTCCTAAAATTTTAGAACCTTTTAATTTTTGTACAAAAGGAATTTGCGCAAATATTAATGCAAGCGTAGTCAATACAAGTATGGATGGTATTTGGGGAAAGTATTTTGTAACAATTGACCCGATAAACATACTGCCAAAACCAAGCGCCAGTAGCAATGAAATATCCGTGATTGTTATCTCCGGTCTTGCATGGCTGATAAAGCTATCGATGTCGACATCTGTAATTCCCTTTAACTCCGGGGGAATTATTTTTTTTCGCGGAAAGGCTTTTTGCAAAATCGGTGGAAAAAAGATGGTCACAAAAATCCAGGCGGCCGTGATGATATTATCTACCGCATTAACGGCCGCAAAGAGGTTCCCGTTTTTATTTACACCATATTGTAAAGCTACAGCGCTAAGATTAGCGCCGCCACCGATATAAGTTCCTGTAAACATGCCGGCAACAGCATAAGCCTGGCCAATATGATGTTGCGGAGAAACGATCCTGTAACTAATAATTACGCCCGCTATCGACGCCGCTGCGCCAATAAAAAACATTAGCATCATGGGAAGCCCTGCCAGTTTGAGATCTTTAATTCGTATATCAATCAATAAAAAAAATATCCCCAACGGCGCAGCATACTCGAAGATTTTTCCGTATAACGAAGGAGCATTATCAGATGATGGAATAATTCGGAGATTGGACAAGATAGCTGCCCCGATTATAATAATCAAGACGGAGCCAAGATGTTTAAAGAATTTCTTCTGAGCGAGCCATTCAGAAAATACAATTAATAATAAAATAATGGTAATAAGGTACGCTGGCTGTTGAATTAAAGACATATTGTGCAAAACTAATATTGTTCAATGTAAGAATTATTACTGTAAAGTGGTAAAGCAATTACAATAATTAATGAGGAAGACGAACGATGGAGATTCGGGGAAAGACCTTTCAAATTGCCCCCACATTTAGGGGGCGATTTGGCCAGTAAATCTAGTTTCTGATTTCATTATTATAACGATATCCCAATGTTCTTATTATGTTATCGGTTGCGTGGTCGCCAACAATCATAAATTTACGACACCGCAATCAGGCAGTTTCTACAAAAAATAATTAGTAGATATTTTCTTTTTTATTGATTAAAAGATGGAGCAAGCGAAATATTTTCTCATTAATAATTACCTTTCCGCTTCCTTTTAAATTAAAACACACATATGAAAAAGATTGCTTTATCTCTTGCAGGTTTATTATGCATGATTGCATTAATCCAATGTAATTCCACAGGATCAAAAACAGATTCCGGCACAACTGATTCAACGGCCATGAAAACGTCAGATTCAACCGATGTAACTTCTAATTGGAAACTTGGTGTCCAAATGTGGACTTTCAGAATGTTCACTTTTGCTGACGCTCTTGATAAAGTAG
Source organism: Ginsengibacter sp. (assembly GCF_057362405.1). Classification (NCBI taxonomy): domain Bacteria; kingdom Pseudomonadati; phylum Bacteroidota; class Chitinophagia; order Chitinophagales; family Chitinophagaceae; genus Ginsengibacter; species Ginsengibacter sp. Next base: position 46,468 of record NZ_JBMQQG010000148.1, on the reverse strand, counting down.
ATAGTGCCGGGGTAAAATATATTGAAGCATTTTGGGGCCAGCCGCTAGGCGCAGGAATGAAAGACAGTTTTGGTATAAAAATGACCGATGAGAGTAAAGCCAAATTAAAACAGTTGCTGCAGCAAAAAGGTATAAGCATTGTTGCCATGGGAGTTATTGTCCCTAAAACACGTGACGAATGGACGAAAGCTTTTGATCTTGCCAAAGAATTTGGATTAAGCTACATTACGGCTGAGCCGCTCAAAAATCAATGGGATATGGTTGATAGTATGGCAGGTGCTTATGGCATTAAAGTGGCTATTCACGATCATCCGAAACCGAATGTTTATTGGAGCCCGGACTCTGTTCTTGCGGCAACTATTGGCCATCCAAATATTGGTTCATGCGCTGACCTGGGCCATTGGGCACGTAATGGTATTAACCCGGTTGATGCCCTGAAAAAACTGGAAGGTCATATATTCGGCGTACATCTAAAAGACATCAAAAAATTTGATGATACAAAAGCGGAAGATACCATTGTCGGCAAAGGCGTAATTGATTTTCCGCCAATATTCCAGGAATTGAAGCGCCAGCATTTCAGCGGTATGTTTTCTATAGAACATGAATCTAACTGGTATCATAGCGTGCCGGATGTTATAGAAACAGTAAAATTTTATAACGACCAGGTTTCAAAGCTGAAATAGTTTTGAAGCACTCCGTTAACGCATCCTTTTTAATGAAATATAAATTGAAATATTGTGTTGCTTTTTTTCTCGCAACGGGGTTTACAAACGTACATGCACAGACGAAGAATGGGATTGATGTTTGGCTAACGAATCCTGATAAAACGTTTTTGTTTCGGCACCTGGATAAGCAACTTCAATTTGATGCCATACCTGGCGCTAATCCCGTAATTACAGTAGATGATAAGCCGGCCTATCAATCTATGGTAGGTTTTGGTTTTGCATTGACGGGCGGAAGTGCCACGCCTATCATACACATGAGTGCTGAAAGCCGTTCAAATTTATTACATGAACTTTTTGGAACGAAAGGTGATGCAATAGGCGTAAGCTATCTGCGAATAAGCATTGGTTCATCCGATTTAAATGATCATGTGTTTTCTTACGATGATTTGCGGGAAGGCGAAACTGATGTCAATATGGAAAAGTTCGATCTTGGCCCCGATAAAAAGGATGTGATACCGGTATTGAAAGAAATTTTGGCGATTAATCCTTCTATAAAAATTTTGGGTTCGCCATGGTCGCCGCCTAAATGGATGAAAACAAATGATGATACAAGAGGTGGCAGATTGAAGCCGGAATACTATGCGGCGTATGCAAAGTATTTTGTAAAATATATACAGCGAATGAAAGCTGAAGGAATTATTATTGATGCGATAACTGTGCAGAACGAACCGTTGCATCCCGGTAATAATCCAAGCCTTTTGTTAACGGCTCCTGAAGAAAAAGATTTTGTAAAAAATAATTTGGGGCCTGCCTTTAAAGCCGCAGGGATAAAAACCAAGATTCTTATTTACGATCATAACGCAGACAGGCCCGATTATCCCATAACAATTTTGGATGATCCGGAAGCAGCAAAATATATTGATGGATCAGCATTTCATTTATACGGTGGAGAGGTGAATGCATTCACAGTGGTTCACAATGCGCATCCCGGGAAGAATATTTATTTCACGGAACAAATGGTGGTTCAATTTCATGATACAACAAGAATGATCATTGCGGATCCTGTGAGTCGTGTTATTATCGGCGCTACCCGTAACTGGTGCCGCAATGTGCTGGAATGGAATCTTGCTGCCGGCCCTGATTTTAAACCCTATACTGACAGGGGTGGTTGTTCCATGTGCCAGGGCGCAGTTACTATTAACGGCAACGATTATACGAGAAATATTGCTTATTATTCAATGGCCCATATTTCAAAGTTTGTAAGGCCCGGCTCTGTCCGTATTGCGTCAAACGATATTGAAACATTGCCCAATGTAGCATTTACAACACCTAATAATAAAAAAGTGTTGATCGTTGCGAATGATAATAAGAGTCCGCAAACTTTCACGATTAGTTACAAAGGGAAAAATGCTTCGGCAACATTAGAAGGAAAAGCGGTGGCAACCTATGTTTGGTAAATGGTTTCGTCATTTAGGGTAGGTAAAAAGTTTAAGATGTACACAAAATTATTTCCAGGGAAAATCTTTCAGCATACCATTTGCTTTTTTTTATTGCTGATAGTTTTTAATGAACTACCGGCCCAGGGCTTTTTAAAAGCTGACGGGAAAAAAATTGTAAACGCAAAAGGAGAAAATGTTCTGTTAAGAGGAGAAGGTCTGGGTGGATGGATGTTGCAGGAAGGCTATATGCTCGGAATTTATAAAGATGCGCAACAAAATAAAATAAGGTCACGCATTGAAGAATTAATGGGACCTGAAGAAACCGAAGAATTCTATGAAGCGTGGTTGCATAATTTTATTCAAAAGAAAGATATTGATGCAATGCATGCGTGGGGTTTTAATTCAGTACGGTTGCCGATGCATTACAACCTTTATACGTTACCGGTAGACAAAGAACCGGTGGCAGGGGAGAATACCTGGCTCGATAAAGGGTTTGCGTTAACCGACAGTTTATTGTCGTGGTGTAAAGCCAACCACATCTACCTCATACTAGATTTGCATGCAGCGCCGGGCGGGCAAGGCAACGACATTAATATTTCTGATCGCGACCCGACAAAACCTTCCTTGTGGCAAAGCGAAGCTAATAAGCAAAAGACAATAGCACTTTGGAAAAAATTAGCCGATCGTTATAAAAATGAACCGTGGATTGGCGGCTATGATATTTTGAATGAACCTAATTGGGGTTTTACGGATACGGTAAATGATCGTAATGGAACTAAAGAAAAAAACAATGCGCCAATAAGAGAGTTGTTTCAGAAAATAACCAGTGCAATTCGTTCCGTAGATAAAAATCATCTCATAATTATTGAAGGCAATGGATGGGGCAATAACTACAATGGAATTTTACCGACCTGGGATAAAAACATGGTGTTGAGTTTTCATAAATATTGGGATTATAACAAACCGGAAAATATTCAACGAATTATTGATGCGAGAAATAAATACAACGTTCCTGTGTGGTTAGGCGAAACTGGCGAGAATTCTAATGTTTGGTACACAGAAGAAATTCGTTTGCTGGAAAAAAATAATATCGGTTGGTCTATGTGGCCATTAAAGAAAATGGGCGCCAATAATCCTTTGGAAATAAGATCAAATTTAAATTATGATGCAGTAAGGGATTATATGAATGGCAACGGAAGAAAACCGAAAGAAAGTAATGTCTACAGTGGATTGCTGGAACTGGCGGTTTATGCAAGAGAAGAAAATAATATTTTTCATAAAGATGTTATTGATGGTATGTTCAGGCAACCATTCTCAGCCAAAGCAATCCCTTATCGTTTGCATCATCTTAAAGACAGTATAGTTATCAATGCGGTCGATTATGATTTAGGAAGAAATGGTATTGCTTATTATGATTTGGATACAGCAAACTATCGTTCTTCAGGAGTAAACAGCGCCGGCAACCGTGGCAGGGTTTATCGCAATGACGGTGTCGATATTTATCAAGACTCTTCAAAATACGAGACTTATTATGTCGGCCATATTGAAGATGGTGAATGGTTGCAATACACAATTGATGTATCTGCAAGTGGAAATTATAATTTCAATTTCGCTGTCGCATCTTCGAATGATGATGGTAAATTTTCTATAAGTTCTAATGGAAAAATGTTGGCGGATCAAGTTGATGTTACAAAAAAAGGAGCTAGGGACGCATGGCAAACGGTAATCGTAAAAAATATTCACCTGGCGGCAGGCCGAAACAGGATTAGAATTAAGGCTATTAAAGGTGGTTTTAATTTAGAGCAAATAATGATTAATTAAAACGATCGGGATTAAAAGCTTTAATGTCGATGCTTGTTGCTTCATTACTAACAATTTCACTTACTAACCTTCCTGTTGCGGGACCAAGGCTTAATCCCAACATAGCATGACCACTTGCGATAACGAGGTTATTATATTTGCTCACTTTACCGATATAAGGTAGCCCGTCGGCCGAGCATGGCCTGAAGCCAAACCATATTTTATCTTTTTCGGGGAAAGGTAAATCCACATCAGGAAAATATTTTTTTACCGATTCGAGTATCCCCATAACACGATTCATTCTTGGTGGTGTATTGGTGGATGTTATTTCCATAGTTCCGCCAAACCGGATTTTATTTTCAGCCATTGGCGTTAATGCTATTCTAGCCTCGCTTAAAATAATCGGTTGCTTTATTTTGAATGGTAAATCTTCAAATGTCATGGAATAGCCCCTGCCGCCCACCATGGGTATATTTAGCTGCAACATAGCCGCTACTTCGCCACTCCATGCTCCTGCTGCTAACACGATGTGTTCTCCAAAATATTCAGAAGTATTAGTTCGTACTCCCTTGATATTATTGCCTTCTTTGATGAAACTTTTCACTTCTTCGCCGGTTTTATTGGTGACACCGTTGGTTCCAAGATAAGCGATCATATCCCTCATCAGTTTATTTGGATACATGTGCGCATCGCATTTAAAATAAACGGCGCCTTTGATGTCCATGTTGAGGTCGGGTTCCATTTGCTCCACTTCCTGTTTGTTCAAAAGTGTTGCTTCGAGGCCTAATTTGTTCGACGCTTCAACCATTTCTTCTGCGTGACGTTCATTCGCATCTGTTTTAAAAAAATCAAGCATTCCTTTGTTCGCATAATAAAAGTTAAAACCTGGAACATGGCAGAGATCTTCATACAATTGTTTGCTCAATAAATTAATATCACGGAGAGGGATAGCCGAAGCATCGACATTGGCTTTTGTTGCCGACCTGATAAACTTCATTCCCCAGTTCACAAGACTTTTGCTTAACCTTGGCTGCACATAGAAAGGGCTTTTCGAATCAGCCATCCATTTAAATCCTTGCTTTACAATACCCGGAGATGCTAACGGAACAAAATGACTGGGACTAACGTAGCCGGCATTGCCGTAAGAACAACCATCGAGCATGTCAGTTTTATCGATGATAGTTATTTGATGTCCCTTCCGTAGCAGATAATAAGCGCTGCTTAAGCCGATTATTCCGCCGCCGATTACAATTATCTTAGCCATCTATCTTTTACGAATTTTCAATAGTCAAACTTAATAACTTAACAATAAAACAATTTATCATGGTTATTCATATCACCTGGAACCCAAAAGCATAGGGGTCATCTTCTTCGTCTATTGTTATTACGTTATGCCCGTAAATTTTTGCCCAGCCCTCAATGCCCGGAACAATGGCAGGCCTGCCTCCGACTTCAGTAATTTTTTCAATAGTGCCAATAAACTTAGAGCCAATAATACTTTCATGAATAAAAATATCGCCTTGTTTTAATTTTCCTTTTGCAAACCATTGGGCCATTCTCGCTGATGTACCGGTGCCGCAGGGTGAGCGGTCAATAGCTTTATCACCATAAAAGACGGCATTCCTTGCTGAAGAACTTTCATCTAATGTTTTGCCTGTCCATAAAATATGCGAGCATCCATTGATCGTTGCGTTTTCGGGATGAACGAATGTATGTTCTTCATTGATTCGCTTTCTCATTATCCTGCTCCAACTTATTAACTGATCGGCAGTATAATTGTCAAGACCTTTAAAATTTTCCTGCACATCTACAATCGCATAAAAATTTCCGCCGTAAGAGACATCTACGTGGAGTTTGCCAAGATCAGGACAATCAACGGTGATATTTTCTGCTGCGAGAAATGATGGCACATTCGTAAGTTTTACTGACGCAACTTTATCGCCTTTCATTTTGTATTCAATCTTTACTAATCCGGCTGGAGCTTCCATGCGAACGATGCCGGGAATTTTTGGTGTCAATAGCCCTTCTTCTATAGCAATGGTGATTGTGCCAATAGTTCCATGTCCGCACATCGGGAGGCATCCACTTGTTTCAATAAATAAAACTGCAACGTCATTGGCAGGATCGTGTGGCGGATATAGAATACTTCCGCTCATCATGTCGTGTCCGCGTGGTTCAAACATCAGGCCTTTTCTAATCCAATCAAATTCCTTTAAAAAATGCTGGCGTTTTTCACTCATGTTATTTCCCTGTAACTCCGGACCACCTTTTACTACCAACCTTACCGGGTTACCGCATGTGTGTGCATCAATGCATTCAAAAATATATTTCATGTATTTTATGTAGGGCTGAGATCATGCTGATATTTATTCAACATCTCCGTTGTTATGTTGGCTGTTCACAAGCCGGAATATTTTTTTAGGATTTAGATTTTTTAATTCTTCGGGCAATAAATACTCCGGGCAATTTTGGAAACAAACAGGCCTTACCCAGCGCTTAACGCCGTTAATGCCAACTGCAGTATAACGGCTATCCGTAGTTGCAGGAAAGGGCCCGCCATGAACCATGCTCGGGCAAACTTCCACACCGGTAGGAGGATTATTAAAATTGATTCTGCCTGCAATTGTTGGAGCAATTGCAATTAATTCCTTGTTATCATTAAAATCTTTATCGGTGCCCATTAAGGAAGTAGTGAGCTGGCCCGCAACTGATTGCCACACCTGCTTCAGTTCATTAATATCGTTACATTTTACCATTAAAGAATAAGGGCCAAATACCTCTTCGTGCAGGGTTGGGTTATTTAAAAATGTTTCACCACTAACGGTAGCAATTGCGGGAAGTGTTTTAATACCGTTAGACTGGGAAGTAGATTTTTTGACGAGTGTAACGCCTTTTTGCGACAGTGCTTTCTCCTGTTTTTCTATGTATGCTTTTTGAATTCCTTCGTGCAACATTTTTGAAGGAATAAATTTTGAAATTTCTTCACTTAAATTTTCCAAGAAGTCATTTAGTGCTTTGCTTTCAACCGCAATCATCAAACCTGGATTAGTACAAAATTGCCCCATGCCCAATGTTACAGAACCAGCATACATTTTAACCAATGCATCTGCATTTTTTTGTAAGGTCTCTTCAAAAAAAATAACCGGGTTAATGCTTCCCATTTCAGAAAATACCGGAATCGGATTTTTTCGCTCGGTTGCATAATCATACAATGCCGTACCACCGCTAAAGGAACCTGTAAACCCAACAGCCGCTGTCGCCGGATGCTGCACCAGGGCTTTCCCCGTTGTGAAACCTTCATCAGTTACGTGTTGGAAAACATTATCGGGCATCCTACATTTTTCGATGGCGGTTTTAATGGCCTCATAAACCATAGTTGAAGTTTCAACATGGGCTGGATGTGCCTTTACAACAACACTGCAACCCGCAGCTAATGCTGACGCAGTATCCCCGCCAGCAGTAGAATAGGCAAAAGGAAAATTACTGGCTCCGAATACTATTACGGGGCCAAGCGGAATCAACATCTTTCTTATATCGGGTTTGGGAACCGGTTGACGATCAGGGATAGCCGTATCGATGGAAGCTTCCACCCAACTTCCTTCTTTTACCATTGCTGCAAACGTGCGAAGTTGCATAGTAGTTCTTGCCCGTTCTCCTGTCAATCTTCCTGCGGGCAAATTGGTTTCTTCACTTGCCTTGTTTATCAAAACATCCCCTAATGCTTCTATTTCATTGGCAATCGTTTCCAGGAAAATAGCTTTTTTTTCCGCTGAAGTATTTTTGTATTCATTAAATGCCTGCAAAGCGTGCTGCATTATTTCATCAATTGAAGTAGTTGCCGAAGGGTTTTTTTTAGTTGCTAACATTTCTGAGATTTTTTATAGAGATACACTTTTTAAAGAAGCGGTATAGGATGTTTCCTGCTGTAAATAATTGGCAAGCCGGGGTCTTGAGGCGATGCCATCATTAATTACTTTTAAAATTCTTTCTCTTTCTGCTCCTGCCAAGGTTAGCCTGGGTTCGCGAACGTGCTCTGTGCCAAGGCCCACCTGGCTTTCAGCAAGTTTTATATATTGAACCAATTTGGAATGAATGTCGAGTTCCAGCAAGGGCATAAACCAACGATAGATATAAGTAGCTTCTTTAATTTTGCCTGCTTTTACGAGATTATAAATTGCTACTGTTTCAGCGGGGAAAGCACACACAAGGCCTGCTACCCAGCCATGAGCTCCCATCAGCATTTCTTCCATTGCTAAGGTATCTACGCCGCACAGTATTTTATAACGGCCGCCAAATCGTGTAAGCATCCTCGTTACATTGGTTACGTCACGGGTAGATTCTTTTACGGCCTGTATATTCTTGCATTCTGTCAATTCGGCAAACATATCCAGGGTAACTTCTATTTTATAATCAACAGGATTGTTGTAAATCATTATGGGTAACGCAGTTGAGTCTGCTATTCTCTTGAAATAAGTTACTGTTTCGCGGTGATCACTATTGTATCGCATTGGGGGCAGCATCATTAAACCTTCACAGCCCCATTTTTCAGCAAGTTCTGCCTGCCTTAGCGCTTCGCTTGTTGCACCTTCGGCTATATTTAATATTACCGGAATTCTCCCTGCCACATTTTCCACCGCAAACTGTACCAATCGCGATTTTTCTTCTGTCGTTAAAGTGCTTGCTTCACCCAATGTGCCGCCCAATATTATGCCATGAACGCCTGCCCGTAATTGCGCATCAAGATTCTTCTTAAACATGGGAAGGTCCAACTGATCATCAGTTGTGAATTTCGTTGTAAGAGCCGGGAAGACTCCATTCCAGTTTACTGACATAAAATAAATTTTTGTAAAGGTATTTTTTTCTATGCAAATGATAATTATCGCGGCATTTAAATGCCAGAAGCAATTACAGCCCCCATTGATTCATAATAAATTCAAAAACAAAATCCCAATTATCGATGGATTGCTTAGTGCTTTGACCGCTGCCGTGGCCGCTGTCATAATCCATGTGTAAAATTATGGGACTAACCTGGCCGATGTTGTTTTGAAGTACAGCTACAAATTTCTTTGCATTCATGGGATCCACACGGCTATCGTTAGCTCCGGCTGTAACCAGCATCGTTGGTACGTTAACGCCTACCCGAATATTTTGATAAGGAGAATAGCGGAGCAACCAGCGAAAGTCAGCGTCGTTATCTGATGTGCCGTATTCCGGAATCCAATAACGTGCAATTAAAAATTTCTGGTAACGCAACATATCGAGTAAAGGAACTTCGCAAACAATGGCTTTATATAAATCCGGGCGTTGCGTCGCTATTGCGCCCATGAGCAATCCACCGTTGCTGCCACCGATGGCAATCAATTTGGAAGGGCTCGTGTACTTTTCTTTTATCAGCCATTCGGCGCACGAATTGAAATCATCAAAACAATTTTGTTTGTTGGCCAACATACCTTCACGATGCCATCTTTCGCCATAATCATCGCCACCTCTTATTCCTGCTTCCACAATTACCCCCCCGCGGTTAAGAAAGGGAGCAAAAAATCCATAGTAATGTGGTTCAATTCCGATATTAAACCCACCATAAGCGGTGAGTAAAACAGGATTGGCGCTATCGAGTTTCATGTCTTTCCTGTGAATTACAAATGCAGGAACTTTTGTGCTGTCTTTAGAATAATAAAATTTTATTTCACCAACAACATTGCTCATGTCGACCGGTAATTTCCTTTCATAATATAAACGCCATTTAAAATTAGATGGCGACGCTACAAAAATTTTTGGCATTGAGGTAAAAGTATTCAGCGTCAAATAGATGGAATCTTCTTCCCTGTCATAACTTATTCCAGCCACATTTCCAGTCTCAGGCAGATCGATTTGTTTTATTTTATCTCCATCAAGATCATACAATGTCAGCCTGCTTTGTATATCTTTTTTGTCCTGGATAATAATGTTGTTTTTAGTAACGACGTAGCTCTGCATTACAGTTACACTTTCAGGAATCAGCGTTTTCCAGTTTTTATATTCCGGATCATTTTTTTCGGCTACCATTAACCGGTAATTTGGTGCGTTGTCGTTTGTGAGAATGTACAGTTTGTCTCCGATGGCTTCCGGGTAGCAAGTCGATTTTTTGCTTTCATAAATTAATATTCCCTGGTCGTTAGTGCCGGTCTTTCGCATATAACATTTGTTGGAGTAGAAGTCGCCTTCGCCATAAAAGCTGACGTCGCTATAACGGTTATCATAAACGAAGTAACTGTTTTTCGCATCGGCTGTTGTGCCCATAAATTCGGCCGTCTTAGCCGGAGCGCCCACTTCCCAGCGGTATGTTTTTAGCGGCAATTGTTTGTTTACATCTTCCTGGCTGCGAATGGTAAAGTATGCATGGTGCTGGTCTTTTGTCCAGTTAAAACCATCTGTGTTAAGAAGGGGAGTGTATAGTATTTTGCCAGTTCGTGTATCGATAATATATGTTGTCGAAATTTCTGCACCACTTTTCTGCACGCTGATGGCTGCCCGTTCCCCATCGTAAGTATAATCCACGCCGGAGGTAGAGGTCTTACCTGAAGTATCTAATTTAACCGGGTCCCAAATCAGTATTTTTTTTCCGTTGAGAATGGTATATAATTTATATTGTTTGTCACCTTTTTTCTTTACGTTTTGAAAAACGCGTTTGCCGTGTTTGCTTAACGGTCCTTCGTAATCTATGTCAATGTAAGCAGCAATTTCATTGCGAACGCCGGGATGTATTTTTTGAGACGCGTTCAAATATTGTATACCATAGTCATGCTGCGCTTTTGTCCATTCAATGACTTTTGGATCTTCTTTATCCTCAAGCCAACGGTAATTGTCAGTAAGCACTACTCCGTGCAACGTGTCTTCAACGGGAATTGCAGGTGTGGGAGGAGGAGAAAATTTTGTTTGAGCAGAAGCTGTTGCTAGAATTATTTGAATACAAAAACTTACCAGAATAATTTTCATGACGCAGTTATTTATAGCGCGCCAAGTTAATTGTTTTTTGCGAGGATAATAAAATGAAGATAACAAAGCTTACAGGTCTTATTCCTGTAAGCTTTTGTCTTTATGAAAGTAATTGAAGGTGCAGAAATGAATATGGGTCTATGGAAAATTCTTTCTCCGTTTCTTCGGGAATGTCGCCCATTTCAAGATCTATAAAAGAATTTCCTTGTTTTATTTGCCAAAGAAATAATTTTTTATCTGATTCTGAGTGTAAATACACTTCGGGTAAAATTTCGGGTAACAAGCCATTCCAACACGCTTCTTCCAACTGTTCTTTTTCCGAAAGATTATTTTTTTTATCGGAAATTTTTTCACACCATTCTCTTTTAGAAAATGTAGTTCCAGTCAATAATAAAATCTCCTGGTGTGTAGAATTCGTTTTCATGATAAGTAATTTTTAGTTTAACGCTAATAGTTAGACGTTAAACGAGTCCGTAAGCAAACAGCCGGGGACAAAAATTTGTGTTAAATACTATATGATAAACTGTTTTTATGCCAAATTATTTTGTAGAAAAAGAACTAATTTGTTAACATATTGCAATACGCAAAAAGTCAATCTATTATGAACAAACAAAGAATTACTTCTTCTCAATTTAATATACTCGTGAAAAATATTGTTGATTTAATTGAGAAAGGAAATGCCCATATATTTCTCGATGAGGCGCTTGAGAACATACCTTACTCATTATTAGGCGAAAAACCGGGGAATCTTCCCTACAGTATCTGGCAGATCACTGAACACATTCGAATTGCCCAATGGGATCTTCTTGAATTTTCGCGAAATCCAAAGCATGTTTCTCCGGAATGGCCGAAAGGTTATTGGCCGAAAGAATCTGCCCCTCAATCTGAAGAGGCATGGCTAAAATGTGTGGAAAAAATACAAACAGAACGCGAATCTTTTATAAAATTAATTGAGAATGCAGGGGATGATTTATTCAGGCCATTTAAGCATGGTACTGGTCAGAGCCTGTTAAAAGAAGCATTGGTATTGGCAGATCATAACAGTTATCATACGGGTGAAATTATTATTATAAGAAGATTATTGAATGCATGGAACGGTTAGATACGGAAAATCTGCAAATAAGATTTTCGTAACTAACGGTTTTGAAAAACGCATGTACTGAAGAGTGCTGCCAGGTACTTCAACAACAAATTTGAATCTTTCAGTTTTTTGATTACAGTATCTTTACGTTAATACGTCGGTTTCAATATGATAAAAATTGGTGAATACAATGTGCTTCGGGTAATAAAAGAAAAAGCTATGGGTGTTTTTCTTGATGATGGCGATATTGGTATTTTATTGCCAAAACGATTTGTGCCTGCCGGAACGAAAATAGGAGATGAGTTAAAAGTGTTTGTATATCATGATGGCGAAGACAGGATTATTGCCACTACACAAAAGCCATTAGGAGTATTGGGTGATATTGTGAGATTAAAAGTGGTAAGCACCAACCAGCAAGGCGCTTTTTTAGATTGGGGATTAATGAAAGATTTATTTATACCAAGAAGCAGGCAGGTAAGTTTTATGATTCCAAATGGAGAGTATGTAGTTAAGATACTGAAGGATGAACAAACGGGTAGATTATTTGCTACTGAAAAACTGGAACCATTTCTTTCCAACAAGGAGTTAAGCGTAAAAGAAATGGATTTGGTTGATCTTTTAATTTATCGAAAAAGCGATCTTGGATACGTGGTGATCATCAATAATCAGCACACGGGTTTATTGCATTTTAATGAAGTGTATCGCCCCATTAAAATTGGCGATCGCTTTCCGGGGTTTATAAAAAAAATATATCCGGTAAATGAAGACGGCGAGTTTATGATAGATGTTGTCGCTGGTAAGCCCGGCTACAACCGTGTTGAAGATGAAAGTGCGAAAGTATTGCGATTGTTGCAGGAAAATGATGGTTACCTCCCTTACCACGATAAATCGTCACCGGAAGATATTTATTCTTTTTTTGGCATGAGCAAGAAGACATTTAAAATGACTACGGGTAAATTATATCGCGAACGAAAAATTGAATTTACACAAACTGGCATTAAACTGGTTCAATAATGGTTAAGTTTATATTGACTCAAGGAAAATTTTAAATCAATATCAATTGCTAATTGTGTTTTCATAAATCATTCTGAAATTGTAAATTTATTTATGAAAACAATTCGTCTTGCAAGGCCTACAGATGCTGGTTCTATCCTCGATATTTATATCCCATATATTATCAATTCGGCCGTTACTTTTGAAACGGAAATCCCTTCCACGGAAAATTTTGAACAACGAATAATTACGTATCAGCAGAACTGGCCATGGCTGGTTTATGAAATGGACGGTGTAATCGCCGGCTACGCGTATGCCACTAGGCACAGGGAAAGAGCAGCGTATCAATGGTGCGCTGAAAGTTCTGTGTATATAAATAATGAGTATCAGCAGCGAGGAATAGGCAAGGCATTGTACAAAGTTTTGTTTGAGATATTACGACACCAGGGATGCAGGAACGTGTATGCCGGTATCACAATACCCAACGATAAAAGTGTTTTGTTTCACAAAGGCTTTGGCTTTACCCGGCTCGCCGACTATACAAACATTGGATATAAATTGAACAAATGGAACACGGTAAGCTGGTGGCATTTGCAATTGAACGATTATCCTGATAATCCTGCTGCGCCCATAAAATTTCCCAATGTGGTAACTTCGTACCTCAATAAAATTTTAGGGTAGCCGTTTTGGTTATTAAACTTGTTGAATTGAAATATTATGATTAATTTTCGTAACAAGTTTTATAATACTTTCTTTTTTCGTTTCCCTTACGATTTGGTGCTAACTTAATTCCCTGCTATTTGATCCAGAACTATGTCGCGTCTTGTCAAATCAATTTTCTGATAAGAATGAGTTGCAAACTTATGCTGGCATCTATACTAATTATTTATCCTTCATTACTAAAACTTCAAAAAAATGAAAAAGAGAATTTATTTCAAAAGATTACCGATTATGTTTTTTATTATGGCCATCATGCTGGGCTCCTTCAATTCAATGAGGGCACAGGATATTACCACTTATCAGTATCGGCATGTAGCTCCTGACAAGGTAGCTGAATTTATAAAGAGGGAAACGACTTACTGGAGCAAAGTAGCACGGAAAGCGATCGATGACGGCAAAATGAGTTTCTGGGCTCTTTTGGAAAAGGTAGGTGGTACAGATCTGGGTACTTCGTCAAACTATATGTTTGTAAATTCTTTCCCCGATATCAATGCAGATCTTAGCAAGGTCTTCGACCCCACAAAACTATTTCCGGGTGTGCCCATTTCAAAAATAGAAACGAACTCAATAAGTACAACAACCGCTGAAGTATTTATAATGGATAATGCGTGGGTGCAGGTGGCAAATGCTGTACCTGATAAAGATTTCAACTATGTTATGTTTAACTACCATAACTCGTCAGACCCTAATCAGTTTAATGCGATAGAAAAAAACAACTGGGGACCATTTATTAAGACCGCGATGGATAATAACCAGGTAGATCAGAAAGCCTGGGGCAATTCCATTGTGATATTGCCGACAGGAGGCAACATGAAATTTAATTGTTTATCTGTTGATCTTTATTCAAATTTAAAATCGGCGCTAAATCCAACCTGGAGCCCTAGCGTTACATTTCCCAGCACGGCGCTTGATTCACTTCAAAAAATATCCCTCAATCCGCCAGCACGAATTTTATACAGGATCGTAAAAGTTGAAGCAAAAAAATAAGTTTTAAATAAAAAACCTGGTTTTAAAATTGCCGGGTTTTTTTATTTGACTTTACATTTAAAGCCGGGTACTAGAAGGTTGCTTTTGTTTTCATTTGAGTATTTTAAGATAAGGGGACAAAGACATGATCAGGAGTCTTTAGTTTTTGAGAGTTGGAATTGGTGATAGACGATCTCACTTCTCTCTTTCTATTTATTTTGTTATAAAAAACATATGATATAGCTAATACCGCAAAAGCAATCAGCGGCACAATGGCTAATGCGCCAAACCCATCCACAACCCAGTGAGAAATAGCTGCGCAGATAAAATCGATTCCAAAACCCGCATAAGCCCATTCCTTGTACCTGCCTTTTATAAACGGTAAAATCAATGCTAAAGCTCCGGCTACTTTAAAAAATGTAAGCATCACCCTAAAATAATCGGGATACTGCAAATGGCTGATACCCTGCCTGGCCAATTCTGTGTTAGATGTTAATGCAGGAATAAGGCCATCAAACAAAACAATAAGCATAGTGGTAGCCCAATAAATAATTTTCGTCGTTTTCATTGCTAATTTTTTTAATAATCAATATTTTTTTGTTAGGATAAAATTATATTGATCACATTGAATCGATGATGTGCAAAAACGACAATGTGAGGGGTGAATGCGAAAAGATTCTGCTGACTTAAATTTTTTTGCGCGGAAGAGGGATGTGCAATTAAAAAAGTTTAGATATTAATAATATTTTCACCCGTCCAATACCCGTTGGAATGGCATACAAATTGCTTTACTCTATTTAATTAACATCAACATATACCAGGAAAAAATAAAGATTCTTTCCTGCAAAATTTTTTAACTGGGTTTCTTATGAAGTTTCGAAATCTCAAACGTAACTGTTTGAGATTTTTTTTATGTGGAGGAAAGGAAATGGTATTTAACCCAAGTCACTAATAGGTGTATGTTTTTATGAAAGTATATGTCGCGCCATCCGTTATTGTCTCAGTGCTCAGCCGGTTGCTTCCATCGAAAGTGTAGGTATGACTGAGAATTATGGATGAAACGCCAAAACTATAGGTAGTAGTTTTTACCAGGTATTTGTTTACTGGAAAGTAAGGGGCGCCAATTACAATGGTATTTGCGAGCGCAGTATAATCAAAAAGTGTTACTGAATAGTTGTCCGTAGCTGATATTTGATTACCGTTGCTATCGTATTTATAATTGGTTGTATTAGCTAAAACGCCGCCGGTTAACACGGAATAATCATACTCTTTGAAAGTAACCAATTGTTTGGCGCCGTTGTAAATATATTTCTCTGTGGTGGTATCATTCGTATCGTTATATTGAAAAGTGCTGTCAACAAATGAATTGCTGTTAAGGAAAAACATTTCATGTATAGATAACGCATTAGAATTATAGATATCGCTGGTAAAACTACCGTTACCATAATTAAATACAATCTTATCCCCCGGATTCGTCTCGGAAGTCATGCTAAGAAGCCTGTTGGAGTTGTCATAGCTGAGATCGAAAGTAGTTACCGAATGCGTCCCTCCAGATGTTATGTCCTCAGTATATGTTTTTACCCTTTTGGAAGCGGTTGGTGTGGTGCCGCCGGGGTCCTCATTACTAAACTCTTTCTGACACGAGGCGAACGCAATGCAAAAAATAGTCCACAATCCTATCTTGATCGTTTTCATTGGTAGTAGTATTATTAGTTAAAATTAAGAAAATAATTTGCTCACCATTATCATTATGAAGCACCCTTTTGAATACGATTTAAGTAAAAGATACTCATTGTAAAGAGTATTAAACGATTTAATCGCCATTTCATTATCCGGGCTTAGGCTTTTAATAATCCTGACCATTAAAATGAAGGCAGAAATTATCTCGTTATTTTTACAAATTAAAATACAGAAATGATTGATTAATCCTTACTTTTTATGTCAACAAAAAGCCTTAGACCTTTGCGGAAGCATTTTATAAAGTTGGGTATCGGAATCTTTTGTGCTTTTATAATTGGCCTTGGCGCAGGATACGCCTGGTTTGTGCATAATTCAAAAAGCATTTTAATCAATCTTTTTAACGAAAGATCCGGTGGCCGGCTAAAGTTAAAGCTTGCTGAGGCAACTTTTGATTTTATTAATAGCGATGTAAATATTCGCGAAGCCAACATTTCAGGTACAGACAAGAATAATGGTCCTAACAAGTACCAGGTTAGTTTCAGGAAAATCAAATTGCACACCAATTCAATATGGTCACTCCTGTATCATCGGACATTGGAAATAAAGGAAATTAAAGCCTATGATCCAATTATTGAGGTTTACAACAATCATATAAAAAGTAGCGCTGATTCAACGAATCAACTTTCCATCGGTGCTGAACTTGGAAAAATATATAATTCAATAGAAGAAGGTGTTTCAGAGCTACACACTCACTCAATTTATATTATTAATGCAAAGCTTATTCTTAACAATCTATCACCCGGCAAAAAGCCAATTGAGTTGTCCAACATTTATTTCACCCTTAAAAAGCTCAATAAATACAGAGATCATCCCGGTCAGTATTTTGAGAAAAATGATATTGATTTTAGTTCTTCTAACCAGGATATTGCTTTTAGCGATGGCATCCATAAATTAATATTTAAGACGCTTTCTATAAAGCAGGCGAGGAGTATAATACTCGACAGTTGTACAATTATTGGCTTGCCAACTTATGAATCGGGAAATAGTTATTCCATTAGTTTTAAAAGGTTAGCGCTTGTGGGAGTTGATTTTAATGCCCTGGGTAAAAGAAATATTATAAGGGCAGATTCAGTTTATTGCGAAAATCCCGTCACCGATATCAACCTTAATTCTTCGAGAAGTGATAGCAGCAAAACAGCCAAAGGAATACCGGATATTGAAAATATTTTGAAAACTTTTTCTGGAAACCTGGACCTTCGTTTTGTTGGAGTAATGAACGCCGATATACATTTGAATGTGAAAGGAAAAAGAGCGCTGTCAAACTTTCATTCAGGTAAGGTTAACTTCCAAATAAAAAATCTTCGCATTAATCCCGATTCATCCCAGTTGGTATCCCTGGAGAGTTTTGACATGATGGTAAAAGGGTACAAGCTCTACAATGCTGATAGTACTTCTGTTTTTTCTTTTGATAGTGTCCGTTTTTCGAATGATAAATTATTGCTGAATAATTTTTCGGTACACACTGTGTCAGGCAAAAATAAAGCAAGGAACTACAGGGACTACAACGTACATTATTTTGCTCTTTTAGGTATCGACTGGTCTGAGTTGATTTTCAATCAATATTTAACAGCCACCAAAGCCATATTATACGACCCGGTTATAAATTTTAAAAAAGACCGAAAGGTTGAAATTTCCAGAAAATCAATGCTCTTTAATTCCACCTACACGTTTGATGATTTTATGGCGATTGACAAACTTGAAGTTATAAATGGAACCATTAACGTTAACTGGGGAATTAATAATTCTTTGCAATTAAACGGACTTAATCTTGGACTCCTGGGTAAAAATTTTATTGACATTAAACATGTACGTCTTTATAACGATGTTGAAACATTATCATTCACTGATGGTCTTCTTAAAATTGGCGATATAAATGCGCAATTGAAAGATGTAGTCTTTGATGCGAATAACGAGTTGCACGCCGGAGAACTGTTTATTAAAAACAATAGTGGCCAGATTGATTCGAAGATTGAAGATGTGACAATCAACACGCTCTATTCAGAAAATAACAATAAGAGTTTTGTAGTTGATGGCCTGCTGTGGAGAAAAGGCACCATAAAAGTAAATCTATCCGTTGAGGGCAAACGGCGTCACAGAAATACATCATTACTTTTAAAAAACATACAAGGCAGGCAAACTTCTTTGCAAATAGAAAAAAACGAAAATAAAGCGAATGCATTTATAAATGATGTTCAAATAGAATCAATATTTAAAAATTACGACGGGCCCGTTGAAATGAAGGGATTGCATCTTGCCGGGGAAGCATTGAATTTTGCAAATGGATCTATACAAGTGAAAACGACGAAATTTAATTTAAACGATAATGCGCAGGATTTTAAAGATGCTGTGTTTCAACGAAACGATAGTGCCGTAAGTTTAACTGTTTCTATTCCTTCTGTTCAATTAAAAGGATCTTTCAACCAATATTTTAGCAATGATGTTTTTCTTAAAAATGTTGTATTAGAATCTCCCGATATAAATTTCCGGCAACATAATGTGTCATCAACAGTTTTAAAAAGTTCAAACAAAGCTCCTTCATTTAAAATTGAACACTTAAATATTACTGAACCTGCTATCAATTTATTGCTGCAGGACAGTTTATCCCGCAGCAGTATTTTATTACCTTATTCTAAAAAAAGTATAATAAAGATAGATGACGTTGCGATTGATTCGGATAAAATTACCGCCGGTGATTTTACTTTGCAATCAGGCAAAGCAGCATACATTAAAGGAGATGAAAAAGTTGTGGATATTGACCGTAATATAAATGTAAGCCTGCAAAAGATTAACTACCCTTTCGCTGCAAACTCACGCCCGTGGCAGGCATTTGTCGCAGTATTAAATTTAAAAAATTCCAAAGGGTTCGCTTTCAATATAAAAGAAAATCATCTATTGTTGAAAGACTTGTCGCTGGGTAATGTAGCATTAAACAGCGATGCAATAAGAAATCCACTTAAATTACTTGCCGCAAATGCCGACGCCTGGTTTAGTACTTCTTCAGCAAATTATATCACTAAACATTCTTCGTGGCAAGTTGATAATGTAAAGTACAATGGGAATAAAAAGGAACTTATTGCAGATTCAATCAATTACCATCCATTAATATCCCGCGATTCTGCAATAGCATCGAGTCATTATCAAATGGATTATATATATTTTAATGCTGGCCAATCCTTGTTTGCCGGCATTGATTTGGTTAAACTATTCAATGAAAATTCCCTGGCGTTACAAACAGCTAATTTAAATCATCCATATATAAATGTTTACCGTGATAAATTTCCACCGATGTTGCCGGACGTTAGAAAAAAATTATTTACAGAACAAATAAAAAAAATTGATATGCCTCTTGCCGTTAACGAGGTTTTAATACACGATGGAAATGTAACCTATACGGAGAGAAATGCTAAATCGCGGCTTAACGGCACCCTGGAACTTACGCATTTAAATGGCAATATCAACAATATTAAGAATGATCAACTACTTCAAAAGGATTCTTTATCAATTAACATAGATGGTCGTCTTTTAAATGAAGCTCCATTCGAGGTTAATATACATCAGTCTTATAAGGATTCGTTGTATGGCTTCCGACTTAATCTGCGTGTAAAACCTGGCCCACTCTCTATTTTAAACCCTTTATTGGCGCCACTTTCCAACGTGAAATTTATTACTGGTTACTTGGACAATTTCCAAATGAATGCCATCGGGAATGAAAACGTTGCCTGGGGTAAAATGAAATTTTATTATCATAACATGCACATTAAATTATTAAAGAAGGGCGGAACCGAAAAAACAAAATTGTTGAAGAGTACCGAAAGTAATTTGGTAAATTTCTTTTATGTGAGAAATAATAATACGTCGAGAACCGGCCTTATTTATTTCGAAAGACTAAAGGACTTTTCATTTTTCAATTACATGACTAAGATTATTTTCAGTGGAATAGGCACCAGTATCGGTGCCCACAGAAACAGTAAATATGAAAGGTTGTATAAAAAAAATGATCTGAAATTCTAGAGAAAGGGATTTGCTGCGTTCATATGCTGTATTGTTTTTGGTACCGAATATCTTAACAACTCAAATTCGATAGATTCTATCCAAAAGAAATGAAAAATAAAGGCTTTTTATTGATGATATTCACAGCCTTACTAACTGGTCTTGAAATATATATGGGATTGCATTTAAATGAAGCACTCCTCATGCTAGGGTTATTTTTTCTTTCATTTAGTATTACCCGTGTTCAGTATGTTCCTGATTTGTTATTTAAGGGAAATATTTATTTCAGGCTTGGCGCTATCTTCTTATTAAGCGCCTATATTCTAATGTTTATTGGAGGATTTCCTCAACACCGGATAAATCAATATCCCGAATTTTACGTCCACATCTTTATGGACTTGCTATACTTTGCTACCATACTAAGCCCGTTAAAGAAAAACAACTTTTTATTAAAATCAATTTCCTATTTGTATGTACTCTCCCAGGTAATATTAATGATCTTAGAACTCAAATCGTTAATAATATTTGTTTCAGCGGGTCATCGTTTATTTGATGTTGCGTTTAAAGTGTCATACGTTTTGCTCTGGGATACATTGAGAATTGCAATACTTATTATTTGCTTAAAGTTTGTAACGCACAAGGCCACACTATCAAAGCTGGCTAATTAACTTCTGCTTTGCCATGCATAATTAGTTGTATAAAGCGAAAAATGTTTTGATGCAAATTCACCATTGAACTTCTCACTCCAAATTCCTAACTTCTTCAAAATTTATTGGAATAACAACTTCTCTAATGCCCGCTTCCGCGTTAATAGCTTCATGTTTATCCTGCAGTTCTTTGGTAAGTATCTGTTTGGCTTTTTTTTCTGTAGGGGGATTTAACCTTTCTGCTTTTTCAAATTCTACTACTTGTTTCAAAATGTCTTCCGGTAAATCATTTGTACATTTTACAAGAATCTCTAAAAATTCAGAAGCAAAGAACTGGTCTATCTGTATTTTTCTTTTTGTGGTATGCGCAAATCTGCCGATTACCCTGCAGATATTATCTCTTTCTTCGGGGCTTAACTGATTTACAAATTCGTAGTCTTCAATTTTCTTCAATGATAATAAGATAGGCTCCAGTGCATCCTTGGTAATTACATAAACATTATAATCTCCCATGTTATAGGTTACTTGTTTTATAACATGAATGGTGCTGGATGGTACCACTAAAAAAATATCTTTTTTTACCCTATCCTGGTTGGCATATTTCTTCACAGTTTCCGACTGCGCCTTTATATATTTCGGGAAATTGATAAGGTCATCATTGGCAGGACACTTGGCATCGAAAATGATATATTCATCAGCGATTTCAATTGTGTTGTCGGGACTGCCACGAAAGGGAACCTCGTCAATATATTTTATCAAATGATTCTGGCAAATGATTTTTAAAGTTTGCTGCACGTTTATTTCATGTTCACTCCATTGTCGTTTTAATTTTTCGTTGGCAATTCTTTCTTCCTCTAATCGATCATCATGCAGCCGTTTGGTATCATTAACCAGTGTTTCTTTTATTTGATTAAGCTGGGTTATTTTATTTTCATAAGTTTTGGTTCTCTCTTCTTCGGTATTTTCAAATTTAGAATTAGCTAACGTTAGTTGTGAAATGGTCCTGTTTAATTCATCTATTTTATAATTTAGAGAAGTGATTTCTTCTTCTTTTTTATAGACAGACTTTTCAAATTGCAGAATGCTCTTTTGCAATCCTTCGCTTTGCGTGGTTACCTGCAATAATTTTTTTTCCAATAAATCGAGTTGATTCTTTTTATTAGTAAGGTCTTTCTGAAGGGTTTTAAATTCTTCAAAAGCATCATAACTTAAGTTCCTGACCTGGCGCCAGGAAAATAATCTTTGCCAAAATGTTAGTTCCCTTATCCTGGAAAAAAACAGGTTTAATTTTTCCATAAAAAAATATTAAAAAGACATGTTCATAAAACTATGAAACTTTTTTGTTTAAGGATATTTGCTTTTCATTATAGAAGAAAGACTAGATATAAAGTCGCGGAATTCCGCCCACAACTTTTATTAAGTTTGCAGCTCCAACAATCACCTTAGAAATGATTTTTATTACTCAATTGGTTTATATTATAGAAGGGCAGGAAAATGTATTTAATCAATTTGAAGACATTGCAATTCCCGTAATTTCAAAATATAACGGTCGAATGTTATTGCGGGTACGGCCAACGGAAAATACTTTGATTGAACATCAAATTGAACAACCTTACGAAATCCATTTAGTGGAGTTTGATACCGAACAGGATTTTGAAAATTTCCAAAAAGACGAGGAACGAAAGAAATTTTTGCATTTGAAAGATCAATCAATAAAATCTGTTTTACTTATTAAAGGAACGAAGATGTAAAATTGGGAAATTTTTTTTCCGCGACAATTGATGTGCCGCCACATGTTTTGTCGTTACAATTGTGAAATTCAATACAGAGATTGTAAACCAAAACATCGAGATTGCTGAAAAGAAGTCGCCGTGCTGTAATTAAAAGTACAACCTTTGTTAACTGCGTTGCGTTTAGAAAACATGATTTAGCGGCTGGTATTTATTATCTAAATTTGTTTACCGGAACATTCTTGTTTAGTGGCACCTTTTATGAAGTTTTCAAAACCATATTATTTCCTGGTTCTTGCTTTTATGTTGCTAACAATTCTGTTGCAAAATACTGGATGTTATAAAGAATACAGCATTGAAGGAATAGACACAACCGGGTTGGTAAGAGATACTGCCAGCCCGGGGCCAGTCGGCACTGTTAAAGCATTTCCCGATTGCTCGCTTTGTAATCCTGCAAGCGATATTTCCATTGGACACTGGAGTTTCAAAACAGGAAATTCGTTTTTATGTGGAGGTGCCACCAACCCGGGTTTTATTGGGGGCAATTCGAAAAAAGACTTCACTGTATTTGGGCCTTCAGCCTGTTCTGCTGATACGGGCTTGGTATTATCGGTATACCTTGACGTTCCGCTAGACCAGGATCGATCTAACCTGAGCACCAACCGAACCGCATTTTATTATTATGATAATAATGCGCCTAAAGACATATTAATAAGTTTGCCAACTGCACCATTCGTAATAAAAGTTCAAAATTTTGTTTACAATACGGGAGTCGTTACCGGCTCTTTCAGCGGGACCGTATATAATGTAAATGGAGATGCCGTAACTATAACCGACGGAAAATTTAAAGTAAAACTGAAATAAGAAATCCGGAGCTAGATTAGTTTGATAATATTAACCCAACTAATGAATTGTTATAAAAAGCTTTCTTCTTAAAATTTGTAAACGAAATGCTAATCGAGAAAAATATATTATTGAAAGGAGTTGACAAAATGCCAATGACGCTTGATATATTTATTGAGGATGAAACGATACGAAGGCCTGTCGTCATTTATGCCCATGGTTTTAATGGCTTTAAAGACTGGGGTAATTTTGATTTAATAGCTAAAAAATTTGCAGCCTTTGGTTATGTATTCGTGAAATTTAATTTTTCTCATAATGGAACCTCACCCGAACACCCCGAAGAGTTTGTGGACCTGGAAGCCTTTGGTAACAATAATTATTCAATTGAACTGGAAGACCTCCGCCTGGTGATAGACTGGATTTGTGCTCCTTCAAATAAATTCAGTCGGTCGATGGATCTTAGTCGCCTTACTTTATTAGGACATAGTATGGGTGGAGGAATAACGATGCTGCAGGCAGCAAAAGATAAAAGAGTAAAAAAATTAATTACCTGGGCAAGTATTAGCGAATGTAAAACTCCATGGGGTAATTGGCCTGCAGAAAAAATGAAGGAGTGGAAGGAGAACGGTGTTCAATATTATACAAATACCCGAACAAAACAAGAGATGCCGCTGCGTTATCAATTGTATAAGGACTATGTGACGAACCATGAAAAGCTGGACATAGAAAATGCCATCAAAAGTATTGATATTCCAATAATGCTTTGCCATGGCACAGTGGATAATTCTGTTCCAATAGCAAGCGCACTTAAGCTTCAAAGTTGGCAACCATCCGCGCAATTGTTTACTGTACAAAGCGATCATGTATTTGGACGAAGCCATCCCTGGACTTCTAATGATTTACCTCCCGCAATGAACGCCGTGCTGGAGGCAAGCCTGGAATTTTTAAAGGATTAAAAATTTCTGGTGGTAGGGTTTAAGTTATGAACTTCAGTGCTAACACGCATAAAAGGAGGGAAACCGGCTTAAATTGTTGCGTCGAATTATGATAAAAAAGGCCGCAAAATTGCAGCCTTTTATTATTAAGTTTTAATATTAATCGAGGTCTTGATAAAAAGACCTAAAAAGATAGACTTCTCCTGTGGCTGTTTCTGTGAGAATGATTCCTGTTATGACTGTGATGACCATAGTGATTGCCTTTGTATCTATTCCGACCTTCCCTGCAACCGTCGTGACCATATCCATGACTTTTACCTCGTTTGTTCCATTGGTCTTTTGAATTTCCTGCCATGCTATGGGAAGTTTTCGCATCCCCAAAGTCGCTCTTTCCCGACCATGTAGATTAGCAACTATTCGCATTGTTTGTTGCATTATTTTTTTGCGATGACCCGTTTGCGCAAAAGATGTGCTTACAAGCCCTGCGAAAAATATTAATGTGATAATCTTTTTCATAATTGTATTTTTTAGTTTGTGAATAGAAAAGGATAAGACGATGTTTGTACCGCCGGGCCTACCAATAGATTGGTAATACAGAATTGCAAGAGAATCTGCGGCGTTTAGGGGCATCGTTAGAACGTGTTGGAATATCCGGAGTTCACAGTTTCTTGCGTCTTCTTATCACGGACTATTTCCCCCGCGAAATTGTTTTTTCAAGCGCATAATAAAAGAATGAACTTAACGTTGGAGATTAAGATTATATGGTGTATTTTGGAATCATTAAAAATCCGATTTTGTCTCTAATAAAAAAAATTCAGGAATATCCTGATGTCGTTTTGATTGTGCTTGCTGCTATAACTATTTTTACAATCATTTTTTTATTGCATAGTTATTTGTAGATTATGCCAACACTCGTTCCTGAGTAAGTTGAAACCTTTCATTTCTTTTGTATACCGGCGGTGCTTTCTTAATTCAATATTGATTTTAGGCCCGGCAATTACTCAACGAATGTCAACTTCCTGTCTGATTCATTTTCGTTAAATTAAATGGGTGCCTTCTAAATTCTGATTATTGGTATTTCTTATGCGGGCTCAACATTATCATCAAATATTCCTATTGTTCCCAGGCAACCTACTTAATCATTATTCCGTATTTATAATTTTAAACAAAACAGCTTCTTGATTGTTACCTGATTATTACGCCGCATTATGTTTCCATATTTCAGAAAAATAAAAAAAACACATGTTGTAGTATTTGGAATACTGGTATTGCTGTATGTAGGAAATGTGATGTCCACTACGTTTAATGACGATCGAAACTGGAAGATGATACGGGATACAACCGATAAAAAATTTGCCGGTTCTGCTGTTTGCGCCGATTGCCACAAAGATATTTACGATACACACCTTATAACCGCTCATTATTTAGATTCACGGCCGGCCGATAAACAATTTATTAAAGGAAGTTTTGTAAAGGGTAACAATAGGTTTGTTTATAACAAATGGATGGAAGTTATCATGCGGCAGAAAAATGATTCCTTTTTTCAGCAGGCTTATATTAATGGAATCGAATATCAAAGTGAACGTTTTGATATTGTGATAGGATCTGGCAGAAAGGGACAAACTTATTTATACTGGAATGACAATAAATTATTTGAGCTTCCTGTTTCTTATTATACTAGTCTGAATAGTTGGTGCAACAGTCCGGGATTTCCCGACAATTTTATAAAGTTCGACAGGCTTATTCCTGCTCAATGCCTCGAATGCCATGGCACCTATGCAAAAGCAGATACGGATGCAAACGGCGAGACTTTTTACGACAGGTCGCAAATATTATATGGCATAGATTGTGAAAGGTGCCACGGACCTGCGGCGGACCATGTTGCCTACCAGCAGGAGCATCCTGAAGAAAAAACAGCGAAGTATATCGTTAGCATTTCGAAACTCGCCAGGCAGCAACGGCTCGATGGTTGCGCCCTTTGTCATTCAGGTTTTAGAATTCCAATAAAACCTGCGTTCGAATTTACAATAGGCGATACGCTCGATAACTATTCTCATGTAAGATATAATGAAGATAGTACTGCAACACTTGATGTGCATGGTAACCAATACGGATTGCTCACGGCGAGTAAATGTTTTCAAATGTCGCAGCAAATGGATTGTTCTTCATGCCATAACGTACATGTCAACGAATTTAATAGCCCCAAAATATTTTCGCAGAGATGCATTACCTGCCATACCAACACAAAACATGATAGTTTCTCTATCCCGCAGGACACCCATTTTCTATTGGCTGACAACTGTGTTGACTGTCATATGCCCATGTTGCCGTCAAAAAGGATAGTGTTAACAGTAGCCAATTCCAGCAAAGTTGTGCCAGATGTTGTACGCACTCATAAGGTGGGCATATATCCAGAAAAAACCAAAGAGTTTCTCGCAAACTTAAGATTGGGAAAATAGCAGAAAATAATTTGCACCGAAAAAGACAGTTTGCAGAAAGAATCCGGCTGTTTTAATTGTGACTTATTTCTTTTATTAATTCAACTGCTTTACTTTCTTTTAACCCGGTATTTTTATTGTACGAGATTGAAACACGCAATGCCTTCAGGCCCGTCATTCCCTGCAGGTCTTTAAGCGTGAGTGTTTCCACTTCAGAAGTGAGGTAATTAATAAATTGCAAATAATGAATATAATGCATGTATTCTTTTGCCTCCTTTTCATTCGAATAGATGATTGCGATTTTACCTGGCTGAGTGAGCCGCTCACCTGATTCCTTAACAATGGCTTTATCAATTCTTTTCTTTATTATCTCATAGCGGGCATTATAAGCTCCGTCAACATCAAACTTTTTTTCTTCCATTCTGAAGCGAATACTTAACGGCTGGCTATGAACCAAAATAAGTGAGCATACATCCAGCTTGGTTTTAAGTCGTGGTTTTAAACGATGTACTTCATTTTCTATTTCGCAGGTTATAATTAATTGCCACAATCTTAGATTTTGCAAATAAAGCTGGTGAAACTTTTTATTATTCACCATCGATTGTCCAATGTATAAATTGTGTTCCACACCATCAGACTTATATTTCTCAAAATAATGAGGAAACATTGTTTGTGCGGCCTGTTGGGCTTTATCAAGGTACGCGGAGATATTTTCGTTGATAAGCTTCACTGTCTCGTCGTAAGCTTTTCTTTTCTTATATAACAATCCTAATACCGGGTCAAGCTGCTTTTCGTAGTGCTGCAATGCCTCATGTATCTCGGTGTCCTGGCTGTGTAAGTAAGTAAATACCGGGTAAATTTCCTTCTTGAGAAATTCCAATACTATGTTCTCATCACCGGCGGATAATTCCTGGCTCAACTGCTGAATGTAACCATCTACCCGAAACCTAAGATCTTTATAGACAGGCAGCCCGAATTTTTTTACAGAAAGATTTAGAATGTTCTTGGCAAGGGACAATTGCTCAATTAAATCTGCCTGGATAGAAAGATTACGTTCGACGGAAGAACCATGAATATCAGTTTGCCCATATAACGGAAAAACATTTGTAAAAACAATGTCTTCCATTTTATCTTCATCAACATTCAACTTTAATTCGAGGAATCTCTCTGCAGCTTCAATAAAACGCCAGGCAACGGTTGAATGAATAGCAGTGCATTTTTGACGGATGATTGCGTCGATCTGATTTTTCATTTCATCCTGCGATCTTTTCATCGCTATAGTGAATAGCGAGATAACTTCCTGTAATTTGTAAACCGTGATCGTATTCAACGCATTGGGTTCACGCGACCCAACTTCGAGTATTCCAATTAGTTGATCATTATAAAACAAAGGCAAAGCCAGGTAACTTTTAAGGCCCAGCTTCGTAAGTTTTTTTACGAAGATATTTTGGTCAGGATTTTTCTCATCTATGTTTTGAAAGACGAGCGGGTGATTTTTTTCGAACATAAACAGGTTCGACTGGTTGCAAAATGCGTCGTCTATTTTTATATTCTTTTTCTCAGATATGATAATGCTGTTGCCAAAACCTATCGATTGCAACATTTCCCTGTCTTTATTAAATGAAATAAAACCGGTGCGTAACCCGGGTATGTGGAGCATGGCTCCCAGGTTCTCCTGTATTTGCTCAATGTTGGCGGGTTCGGTTAATGAATCTTTTTTTATTAAATCAAATTTTAATGCAGAAACAGATTCATCACGTGTTACATCGAAGAGTGTTAGGATGGTAAACCCTTCAAAGCTAAAACTGTTAGGAGGAATTTTTTTCTTCCATAATTCCGTATTTCCAAAGTTGTTGGTTAATTCGAGTATATCTTTTTCAGAGAGGGGTTTAACGTCAGGGCCTGGAATTACCTCGGTGAAATCAACATTTATAAAAGCCCTGTACCGGTGTACAATTCCTGTTTGTTTGTTTCGGATGTTAAAGAATAAATTGGGCATCAGGCTTAGGTTAGCTTTATAATAACCGTTAAGAACAGTTACACAGCTAAACATGTAAATTAGGTCGGGATCATTTTCGGGTATAATAAAATCACCCTGAGCGCTATCCAATATATTGGTAAAACGTTTGGTAAGGTTAAACACCATTGGCTTAAATGGAATACCTGCTGCCTTAATTTCGTTGGTAGAAGTGAGCGACGGAAAAAAAGGCGATAACAGGAGTTTAATATCTTCCTGGTATTTTTCAATAAGGTTGAAATCATCAAATGGGCCCGACAGTTCGGGAATCTTCTCAATTCTCTTTAAAATTTCTTTCGCCCTACTTGTTTCAAAAGAATGAGTTTCTGCAGCCTGGTCTTTCCACCAATCAATGAGTTTTTTAAAATTGATTTTCAATTGAAATGGCAAATCAATTTTCTCCGGCGCAAAATTGTGTTTATAATAATGGAGATAGGACATAGTAAGAATTTGAGAATTGTTAGGATTACAAATTCAGATCCGCGAATCATACGAAATGCAAAACTAAATAAAACCTCTAAAAGTTATTTAGCACACGTTACATTATACCAGCGAGATAGAAATACTTAAAATGCAAGACCAGGCCAGGAGCCATGCGATGGCGAATGCAGTTATCTCATCCCTCTTGCGTCAATCATTCCTTTAAATGATGCTTTATCCAAAGTGCTATTCGCGGCACTTACCGCAGGATCTTCTTTAATAATTTGTTGCGGACCCTGGGCAATAAAAGTACCTGTGGTAATATACTTAATTGCTTTTGCAAGACACGATTCCGAAGTATCACCCCAGTTTTTGTCGAGACCGTCTGCGACAATTGCATCGGGAGTAAATCCATTAAAATAAGACCCTGAATTGGCGCTGTTTGTCGAGCGGAAAGACACGGGGAATACATACCAGTCTCCGGCAGAAATAGGGAAAAAGCCAACGGGCTTTCCATCGGTATTGGTTGGGCCAACGAGCTTAACTGTCATGTAAGGCTTTAAATTGTTAATCAATAATTCGCTGGCAGAGGCAGTACTTTGCGAAACGATAAAAAGTATATGGTTAGGATTTAAAGGCCCCGCTTTGCTAAAGTATAAGGAGGTATTATAATTTTGGTGCTTATCATTAAAAGTTTCTTTCATCATCAACTGGTTATTAGCCGACTTGGGAGCGAGGTAGTCGGCAAGCTTTTGTTGCAGCGAAACGTAACCACCACCGTTGTATCGCAAGTCAACTACGATGTCACTCACATTTTTTGTGGAAAAGTTATTCATCACATCTTGAAGGTCGCTATTGATTTGGGCGGTATCACCCAAAAAAGAATTCATCACCATGTACCCAATTGTTTTTCCGCCAACGCTATAAACAGAATCGAGGTAGACAGTTTGCTGTGGGTAAGTAGTCGCATTTAGCGTCACATCGACCGTAGTGCCATTGGGTTTCAAAAATGTGAAGGTGGTAGTTGCGCTGTAAAAAACACTGTTAACGATAAAATCGGCATTTGCTATATTAATATTGGCGCTACCATTAATTTTTGTAACCCGCCAACCTCTTTGAACACCTGCAATGCCCGCAGGCGACAGCCGTTCCACTAATTTCACTCTCAGATCGCCATCAACCCTGAAAAAAACACTAAAGCCAAAATCGCCGTTTACTGAAACACTCTCGTTTGATCCGATTCCGCCACTAAGTTGATTCCAGTCAGTTTTTAATACCCCAAAGCTCCATTTGTCAACCGGTGAGGTGTATCCTGGTTCATTACTGTAGGCCCTTATTGCCGTCATAATAGCACCGGGATCGGCATAGCTTTGTGCATTAAAAGTTGAGGGAATATTATTATACCACAGGTAAAAATCCCTGGCATCGATTAATGCAGAGTCCCTGGCTTTTGCTGCCAAAGTAGTGGAATCTGTGGGCGGGGTCGTGCCCTGGGTGTCTTTATTTTTCTTGCAGGAAATAAATATTCCTGTAAAAAAAATAAGAATCACAAATTGAACAAAAGTTTTAATTTTCATAGTTTAATATCAATAGTAAATTAAGCAAAGTATCCGCGAAAATATCATGCCGATGGCCCGGCAAAAATGTATTTAACACGAATTAAATTTTTTTTACAGTTTTGTGTCATACAATATAAGTCAACGTTGGGAAATTGAAGACACTTTTCAAATTTTTTTGTTATGACAATGAAAAAAAGTGCGGGTTTATTGCTTTACAGAAAAAACAAAAACAAGTTGGAAGTCTTCCTGGTGCACCCCGGCGGACCGCTTTGGAAGAATAAAGACGAAGGGGCCTGGTCAATACCTAAAGGGGAATTCGATGAAAATGAAGCGCCGCTTCAGGCAGCAATTCGCGAATTTTCAGAAGAAACGGGAAATACCATTTCAGGCAGATTTATGCAATTACGCTCAGTCGTTCAAAAATCGGGTAAAACTGTATTGGCATGGGCGATAGAAAAAAATATTGACGCCGCAACTATTAACTCTAACAACTTTGAAATGGAATGGCCACCTCGTTCAGGGAAACTTCAAAACTTTCCGGAAATAGATAAAGGAGAATGGTTCTTAATTAATGAGGCGAAGAAAAAAATTAATGCTGCGCAGGTATCTTTATTAACCGAACTCGAAGAAAAATCGGTTTAATTCAATTCAAGTTTCGGCAGGCGAAAATTTTGGCTATCGTAAACAAATAACTCGTCGATTTCATAAGTCCAGAATTGATATAAAGAGGACTTGGCAAGTATCTTCTTAACTTCTTCTTTGGTTTCAGCATTTATAATAATCCAGGAGCGGTGGGTTTCCATGCTCACAGCATAACTCTCAATTACATTTGTGTTGATGAGCATGTTGATATAGGTGCGATGTTCCGGCACGTAGTCCATAAAATTCTTAACGAAATCGAACTTAATATTTACCAAAAAAGTTTTCATTGTAATTTCCAGTCGATTATACTGTTGGTCCATTCGGCTTTAAAAGGTACAGAAATTTTTATATAATTATCGGTATAGCCTTCCATCATGCCGTTTTTGTCAGGCTGTTCAAACAAAACTTTTCTTGTTTCACCAAGATGTTTTTGGCTGAAGTCCTGTAATTTTTTATACGACAGATTACGCAAAATTTTTGTTCTGTTATTACGAATGCCAACAGGTACCACGGGTTCGATATTCAACGCATAAGTATTGGTTCTTTCCGAATAGGTGAATACATGCAAATAAGATACGTCAATGTCTTTAAGGAAGGCTACGGTTTCATTAAAATCTTCATCAGTTTCTCCAGGGAAGCCGGTAATTACATCAACACCGATGCAGCAATCAGGGATCAGCTTTTTTATGAGTGCAATCTTTTCAGCATACAACTCTTTCCTATAACGCCTGCGCATAGACGCCAGAATTTTATTGCTTCCGCTTTGCAATGGAATATGGAAATGAGGCATTATTTTTTTGCTGCCGGCAACGAGTTCTATAATTTTATCGGACAATAAATTTGGTTCAATTGATGAAATGCGGTAGCGGGTAACGCCTTCAGTTTTTTCAATGGATTGAAGCAAATCGTAAAAATCTTCAGTGGTTTTATTGCCATTGTTGTCCTTCCCAAAATCACCCAGGTTAATTCCAGTAAGCACAATTTCTTTTACACCACTTCCTGCAATTTCTTTTATTTCAGCTAAAATATTTTCTATTGTATTACTCCGGCTTTTCCCGCGGGCCATTGGGATAGTGCAAAACGAACAATTGTAATCGCAACCATCTTGTACTTTTAAAAAAGTCCTCGTGCGGTTGTTGATTGAAAAAGAAGAATGAAAGCCATTTACATCTTCAATGTCGCAACTGCAAATTTTAGTGCTGTCGCCTTTGGTAAGTTGCCGGAGATGGCTGGTAATATTAAATTTTTCCGCCGCTCCCAATACAAGGTCGACCCCTTCAATAGCGGCAATTTCTTTAGGTTTTAGTTGTGCATAACAACCTGTAATGACAACCAGTGCTTTTGGGGCTTTCCGTTGTATTCTTCTTACAAGGTGGCGGCATTCTTTATCTGCATTTTCTGTAACGGAGCAGGTATTGATTACATACACATCAGCCTCATCTGTAAAATCTTTTTTTACAAAGCCATCATTCTCCAGCAATCTTTCAATAGCTGAAGTTTCGGAATAATTTAGTTTACAGCCTAATGTATGTAAAGCAACAGATTTAGCGGTTGACATATTGTGACAAAAATAAAGAATTATGTTTTTTGAAATTATATTGTGCAAAATCCCCTAACGTGAATATGAAAAGGAATTCAATAATTCTGGTTGTGTTGCTTGTCGCGCTGTTTGCGATTAAATTGATTGTAGGTCATAAACAACCCAATGTTCCCGGAAATAGGTTCAACAATGATTCGTTCCGTAATACAGCTCACCTTATTTTAACCAAACAT
The DNA here is from genome assembly GCF_057362405.1 of Ginsengibacter sp. NCBI lineage: Bacteria > Pseudomonadati > Bacteroidota > Chitinophagia > Chitinophagales > Chitinophagaceae > Ginsengibacter > Ginsengibacter sp. The sequence continues at coordinate 13,095 of NZ_JBMQQG010000148.1, read as the reverse complement.
GCTAAATGCAGAATGGATTGCAGGCATATTACTGAAGATGAAATAAAAGAGATCATCCACGAGGGAAAAGTAAATGAAGCCAAAAGTGGCCCCGGTAAAAAAGGCGATGAAACGTATGCCTTGGAAGGGTACAGTAATGAGCACCAGCATTTAAGGATAGTGGTGGCGCCGGAAAATGATGGCCTCGTTGTTATAACCTGCATCGACCTTGATAATGAATGGCAATGTAATTGTAATTGATTTAGCATATAGTTTTAATCAATTATATGTAATTTGCAGGCTTAAGATTAGCCTGTAGAATGAAGATAAAATCCTTTTTCGCCAAACCCTTTGCCCTTTATATATATAAGCAGGTCCGCAAATCAATGCTGACTGCTGTTTCAGACCAAGAAAATATTTTTCAATCTCTCATAAAAACGGGTTTAAAAACCGAGTTTGGCAAAGACCATCATTTCGAAAAAATTAAAAATCACGACGATTTCATAAAGAATGTGCCCATAAGAGAATACGAAGATTTTAAGAAATATATCGACAAGATAAAACAGGGTAAACACAATATTTTATGGAAAGGTGTTCCTCTTTATCTCGCTAAGACGAGCGGCACAACCAGCGGTATTAAGTACATCCCCATATCAAAAGATTCTATCGATAATCATATCAACACGGCAAGAAATTCGTTGCTCTGCTATATGGCAAAAACAGGTAATTCGCAATTTGCAAATGGCAAAATGATTTTCCTAAGTGGCTCTCCTGAACTGGAAAGAGTAGGTGGCATTCCCACGGGGAGATTAAGTGGCATCGTAAATCACCACATTCCAAAATATTTACGCACGAATCAGATGCCGACGTTTGAAACCAATTGTATTGACGATTGGGAAGAGAAACTGGATAGAATTGTGGAGGAAACAGTTCCTGAGAAAATGACTTTGATCAGCGGCATTCCACCATGGGTACAAATGTATTTTGATGCATTGGTAAAAAAGACCGGAAAAAAGATCAAAGATATTTTCCCTGATTTTAGTGTACTGGTACAAGGTGGGGTAAACTTTGAGCCTTATAAAGCCAAGCTCCTGGAAACCATCGGTAAGCCAATTGATACTATTGAATTGTACCCGGCCAGTGAGGGATTTTTTGCCTTCCAGGATAATATTAAAGAGGAAGGAATGTTGTTGAATACTGATAGCGGCATTTTTTTCGAATTTGTTCCGGCTGGCGAAATCTTTACTAAAAATCCTAAACGACTTACTTTAAAAGACGTTAAGCTTAATGAAAACTATGTTCTCATTGTAAGCAACAATGCAGGCTTGTGGGGATATAACCTCGGAGATACGATAAAATTTGTTTCATTAAACCCTTATCGAATAGTCGTAACCGGTAGAGTGAAACATTTTATCTCGGCATTTGGCGAGCATGTAATAGGTGAGGAGGTAGAAGGCGCCTTGTTAAATGCTGCTGATGGTGAAAACATAAAGATTATCGAATTCACAGTTGCTCCAAAAATTTCGAGGGATGATAATAAAAGTTACCATGAATGGTATATTGAGTTTGAAACCGTTCCGCGTAATTTGAAGCAGTTTGCGCTTAAAGTAGATGAAAACCTGAGGAAGAGAAACATATATTATGATGATCTCATTAAAGGAAACATTCTCCAGCCATTAAAAATAATTCCAATTCAAAAGAACGGATTTATTAATTATATGAAGAGCATTGGTAAGTTAGGCGGCCAAAATAAAGTACCACGACTGAGTAACGACCGGGCCATTGCTGATCAACTACAGCAATGGATAAAAATGCCTTCCCCTCAAACAATAACAAATTCTTAGAAACGTTTTGCTGAATAAATAATAAAAAAATATACATTTGCATTCAATTCATTAAATGTTATAAAAGTGAAAGGTCTTAATTCTATAAATTTTTCTTCTCTGGTTTCAACAAATCATGTTGAACGAAGAATGCCTCTTCGCTGTTTTTTTCGACCTGGATGCTGATAGGCCGAGGCAGTTGACATTGTCCCTATCAGTGAAAAAATCCCCGCTCACAAAAAATAATTCATTTAAACAAAACGCAAAGTGGAACAATCAAATATAATTGTTCGTATTGCAACTTCCTCAGATTTCAAATATGCACAAACCATCACTGATGAGATGGCAACATCTGCACAAGCAAGAGGAACTGGCATTGCAAAACGTTCAGCAGAATACATTCAACAAAAAATGCAGGAAGGCAAGGCCGTTATCGCCGTTACTAACGATGATACATGGGTAGGCTTTTGCTACATCGAAGCCTGGGGTAAAGAAGGGTTTGTGGCAAACAGTGGGCTTATAGTTGCCCCGGATTTCAGAAAAACCGGCATAGCAAAACAAATCAAAAAAAGGATATTCGATCTATCCCGCGAAAAATATCCTTACGCCAAAATATTTGGTCTTACCACCGGCCTGGCCGTTATGAAAATTAATAGCGATTTGGGCTATGAGCCGGTTACCTATTCGGAACTTACTGATGACGAAAATTTCTGGGCAGGATGTAAGAGCTGTGTGAACTATGATATCCTCATGAGTAAGGAACGTAAGAACTGTATGTGTACTGCCATGTTGTACGATCCTGCGGATCACTATAAGCCCGAGGAAACGGCTGCAGAATTTCAAAAGCATTCTAAACAATACGAGAGATTTATGCGCTTGAAACAGAGCAGGCTTATAAAGTTTTTAAAAAAAAGAGGGGATAAAAATAAATCGCTATTGAGTCTTTTCTTCAATCTTTAAATAGTAGTGATGACTAAAAAAGTAGTAATTGGTTTTAGTGGTGGCCTTGATACATCATACTGTGTAAAATATTTCAGAGAGGAATTGAATTATGAAGTGCACAGTATTATTGTAAATACCGGAGGTTTTTCAAAAAAGGAATTAAAAGATATAGAAAAACATGCGAAAGCATTGGGTGTAAAAACACACACTACCATAGATGCAGTAAATAGCTATTATGATTCCATAATTAAGTATCTTATTTTCGGAAATGTTTTAAAGAACAATACCTATCCCCTAAGCGTAAGCGCAGAACGATTATCGCAGGCGTTACATATTGCGGAACATGTAAAGAAGTTAAAAGCTGATGCAGTAGCCCATGGAAGTACAGGCGCAGGCAACGACCAGGTAAGGTTTGATATGATATTTCATATCATGATACCAGGGGTTGAAATTATTACGCCAATAAGGGATATGCAATTATCGAGGCAGGAAGAGATTAACTATCTCAAATCGAAAGGTGTGAAAATGAATTTCGAAAAATCTGCTTACTCCATTAATAAAGGCCTTTGGGGAACGAGCGTAGGAGGCAAAGAAACATTATCATCTAACGGTATGATACCCGAAAATGCATGGCCCACACAACTTACGAATAATAAACCGCAGCAGGTAAAGTTACATTTCGAAAATGGCGAACTGGTTGGAATCAACAAAAAGAAATTCAACCACCCGGTAGGAGCCATTCAATATTTGCAAACCCTGGCTGGCCCCTATGCCATCGGCCGAGATGTACATGTAGGTGATACCATCATTGGGATAAAAGGCCGCGTAGGTTTTGAAGCGGCTGCGCCTGTTGTTATTATCAAGGCGCATCATGCATTGGAAAAACATGTACTTACCAAATGGCAATTAAATCTCAAAAACCAATTGTCGGAATTTTATGGTAACTGGCTTCATGAAGGGCAGGTACTCGACCCCGTTATGAGAGATATCGAAGCATTTTTAATTTCTTCGCAACAGCATGTAACCGGTGATGTATTTGTTCAGCTAATGCCTTATCGCTACCAGGTTACCGGTATAGAATCGCCATACGATTTAATGAGTGCAAAATTTGGTAAGTATGGCGAAATGAATACAGGTTGGAGTGGAAATGATGTAAGAGGGTTCAGTAAGATTTTCGGAAACCAGACTGCAATTTATCATGCCGTAAAAAATACCGCTGATGAGCAAAAAAATTAGGGTAGGGATAATTGGAGGCGCTGGCTATACCGGAGGAGAATTGATAAGACTTTTGGTCAATCACCCGATGAGTGAGGTGATTTTTGTACACAGTAAGAGCAATGCCGGTAAACCTCTCCATGCTATTCACCGGGATTTAATGAATGAAACCGGCATGCAGTTTTCAGCATTTGCTAATGATGATGTTGATGTACTTTTTTTATGTACAGGTCATGGTGAATCAAAAAAATATTTAGAGGAAAATGAAATTCCTGCACAAATAAAAATTATTTCCCTGTCGCAGGATTTTAGGTTGAAGCCTCATTCGGTATATAGAAATAAGACGTTTGTATATGGTCTTCCTGAAATTAACAAGGACAAAATCAGGACCGCTAACTATGTTGCCAACCCAGGCTGTTTTGCCACTACTATCGAACTTGGTTTATTGCCGTTAGCAGAACTGGGTGAGATTAGTGAAGTGTATGCAACGGGCATTACCGGTTCTACCGGGGCCGGGCAATCGCTTTCCACGACATCGCATTTTTCATGGCGGCAAAATAACATACAGGCGTATAAATCGCTTACCCACCAGCATCTTGGGGAAATAAATGAATCACTTAATTCTTTATCAGGAACCAGTTCTGCTTCTATACATTTTATTCCATGGCGTGGTGACTTTACCCGCGGTATCTTTGTAACCTCGCAATTGAAGTCTTCCAGGAAATTGGAAGAACTTTATAAATTATATCAGGAGTTTTATAAAGATCACCCGTTCGTAAAAGTCAGCGAAGAGCCGATATTTTTAAAGCAGGCTGTTAATACAAATAATTGTTTTATTCATATAGAAAAAGAAAAAGACAATCTTGTAATTCATTCTACATTGGATAATCTCCTGAAAGGCGCCAGCGGCCAGGCGTTGCAAAATATGAACCTTATGTTTGGCCTTGAAGAAACACTTGGACTAAAATTAAAGGCTAATTACTTCTAAAATATTTTGATATGAAAATGTTCGATGTTTATCCCGTTAATGACATCAATATTGTAAAGGCCAGCGGCTCTTATGTTTGGGATGATAAGGGTAATGAATACCTTGATATGTATGGAGGGCACGCCGTTATAAGTATCGGTCATACGCATCCCTATTGGGTAAAAAAAATTGAAGAACAATTAGAGCAAATTGCGTTTTATTCTAATTCGGTAAAGATCCCGATTCAGCAAAAACTCGCTAATAAGTTGGGCGAAGTTTCCGGCAAAAAAGATTACCAGCTTTTTCTTTGTAACTCCGGCGCTGAAGCCAATGAAAATGCTTTGAAGCTTGCATCTTTTTATAATGGACGTAAAAAAATAATTTCATTTTCAAAAGCTTTTCACGGTCGCACGTCATTAGCCGTTGCGGCAACGGACAATCCATCTATTGTGGCACCGGTAAATGAAACCGATAATGTAGTTTTCCTTCCATTCAATGATGAAGTAGCATTGCAAAATTATTTTGATAACGCCGGAGAAGAAGTGAGCACTGTAATTATAGAAGGTATACAAGGTGTCGGTGGTATCAATGTTGCAACAGATTCATTTCTGAAATTAATCAGGAATTTGTGTGATAAATATAATGCCGTTTTCATTGCAGATGCCGTGCAATGCGGTTATGGTCGCAGCGGCAAATTTTATTCTCATGATTATGCGGGCATAGACGCTGATATTTATACAATGGCGAAAGGAATGGGAAATGGTTTTCCGGTTGCCGGCATTTCAATTGCGCCTCACATTCATTCAAAACATTTTATATTAGGCACCACATTTGGTGGTAATCATTTGGCATGTGCGGCAGCTCTCGCAGTTTTGGAAGTAATTGATGTTGAAAATTTGATGGCGAATGCAGAACAAACAGGGAAATATTTATTTGAAGAAATTAAAAAAATCACTGAGTTGAAAAATCTTCGTGGTAAGGGATTGATGATAGGCTTTGACGTTCCGCCTGGATTAAAGGATTTGAAAAAAAACCTGCTGATGAAACATCACATTTTTACCGGGGAAGCCAAGCCGAACGTAATAAGGTTGCTGCCTTCCCTTGCCTTAATAAAGGCTGATGCAGATAAATTTTTGAATGCATTGCGTGAAGAAGTAACCGCACTTACAAAAAAATATGCTGGCGCGGGTGTGTCGTCAGTCAGCTTATAATAATTATATCTTTATCGCTTAATTACAGAAAAAAATTGACAAACTTTCTTTCAGTAAAAGATGCCGGCAATATAGATGAACTGGTAAGTTCTGCAATTGATTTTAGAAAAGATCCATTTGCGCAGCAGTCCTTAGGTAAAGGGAAGCGAATGGGTTTAATCTTTTTAAATCCCAGCCTGCGTACAAGATTAAGTACACAGGTTGCGGCCCAGAATCTTGGAATGGAAGCAATTGTTTTTAATGCTTCGCAGGATGGCTGGTCACTGGAATTTGAGGAAGGCGCCATAATGAATGGAACGTCTGTGGAGCATATAAAAGATGCTGCGCCTATTCTTGGTCGTTATTTCAACATTTTGGGAGTACGTACTTTCCCTTTGTTAAAAAGCAGGGACAAGGATTATAGCGAACATGTCATGAACCAGTTTGTAAAATATTCGGGCATTCCTGTAGTAAGTCTTGAGAGTGCAACAGTTCATCCATTGCAAAGCCTTACCGATATTATTACTATTGCGGATCACCTTCCTTTAAAAAATAAAGTAAAGCCCAGGGTTGTACTCACCTGGGCACCCCATGTAAAACCATTACCACAATGCGTTGCCAATAGTTTTTGCGAATGGATGACTGCGTGGAATACTTGTGATTTTACTGTAACCCATCCCGAAGGTTATGAACTTGATGCAAAATTTATCCATGATGCTAATGTTACTAACGACCAGGCGCAAGCGCTTAAAGATGCAGATTTTGTATATGTTAAGAACTGGAGCTGTTATAAAGATTATGGAAAAGTAGCAAGCAATGATGCTGACTGGATGTTGACAAACGAAAAGCTAATGCAAACAAATAATGCCAGAGTGATGCATTGCCTCCCGGTTCGGAGAAACGTTGAGTTAAGCGATGAAGTATTAGACAGCCCAAGCAGTATTGTTACAGAGCAGGCGGCTAACAGGGTGTGGGCGGCACAAGCTGTATTGGCGAAGATTTTAAAGGATTTGCCATGACAAAAAATGATTCTGGTTCAGGTGATAAAGAAATTCTTTATATAATAAAAATAGGTGGCAACGTCATTGATGATAAGGATAATCTTCAATCTTTTCTAAAAGAGCTTTCTTCAATCCCCCACAAAAAAATTCTGGTACATGGCGGTGGCAAAATTGCCACAGCAATCGGTGATAAATTAAGTATTCAATCGAAATATGTTGATGGCAGAAGAATAACAGATGACGAAACTATTGATTTAGTTACAATGGTATATGGCGGGTTGGTAAACAAAAAAATCGTTGCAACGCTTCAATCACTGAGATGTAATGCAATCGGCCTTTCCGGCGCAGACGCCAATGTTTTACCTGCAAAAAAACGCCCGGTAAAGACTATTGATTATGGATGGGTTGGTGATGTAAACGCTATAGAAATAAATTTGTCGACATGGAAGTTATTTATCGATAACAATTTGATTCCCGTTGTTGCGCCGCTAACGCATGATCAACAGGGGCACATACTAAATACAAATGCGGATACAATGGCTGCTGTATTGTCGGTAGCGCTATCAAAATTGTATGATGTTCAGCTGATCTATTGTTTTGAAAAAAATGGCGTACTTGCGGATGTGACTGATGAAAAGTCTGTTATTGCTGAATTACAAGACAAAATCTACAACAAACTCAAGGAGGAAAAAAAATTGTTTGCTGGTATTTTGCCTAAAATTGATAATGCATTTGATGCTGTAAATAATGGGGTGAAAAAAGTTATTATTGGCAATTCAAATGATCTCCTGCAATTAGTGAGAGGTGAAAGTGGAACAAAAATAAATTCATGAACGGAACAATAAATTTTGACGAATCTCGACTTAAATTATTCTCAGGAGCGCTGGAATTATTAAAGCAGTTAATTTCAACACCTTCCTTCAGTAAGGAGGAAGGCAAGACAGCGGATGCGATTGATAACTTTTTAACACAACGGAATATTACAACCAACCGTTTTCTAAATAACGTTTGGGCCGTTAATAAATATTTTGACGAAAGTAAGTTTACTGTTTTATTAAACTCTCATCATGACACGGTAAAACCTAACGCCGGTTACACGAATGATCCATTCGAACCTTTTGAAAAAGATGGAAAATTGTTTGGGCTCGGTAGTAACGATGCGGGTGGGCCGCTTGTAGCGTTGCTTGCAACGTTTGTTTATTTCTACGAAAAAGAAAATCTTCCTTTTAATTTAATAATTGCAGCAACTGCTGAAGAGGAAATATCAGGTCATGATGGAATAGAAATTCTTCTCCCTAAGCTGCCAAAAATTGATTGCGGGATTGTAGGCGAACCAACGTTGATGAAAATGGCTGTTGCGGAAAAAGGTTTGCTGGTACTGGATTGCACAGCACACGGTATTGCCGGCCATGCAGCACGGAGCGAAGGCGTAAACGCAATTTACAAAGCCATGAATGATATCCATTGGTTTAGTACGTTTCAGTTTGAGAAATCTTCTCCGTTTCTCGGACCGGTTCACATGGCGGTTACCTCCATCAGCACACAAAATAAAGCCCATAATATTGTACCTTCCGAATGCAGTTTTGTTGTCGATATAAGAGTGAACGAATTTTATTCATTTGATGAAGTAATCAGTGAAGTAAGAAACAATACTACCAGTGAAATAACGCCAAGGAGTACCCGATTAAAACCGTCTTTTATTGGAGAGAAGCATCTGTTAGTAATCGCTGGAAGTGGCATAGGTCTTACATTATATGGGTCACCGACCTGCTCCGACAGGGCATTGATGAATTTTCCAACGCTTAAATTAGGGCCGGGAGATTCGGCCAGGAGTCATAGTGCAGATGAATATATTTTTGTTGACGAAATAAAAGATGGCATTGGGAAATATATTCGGCTGCTGGAAAATTTTTCAAATTCATTCTAATATCATTAGTGTAATTCGTGAGGTAAAATCTTGAAAATAACAAAATGAAACTCTGGCAAAAAAATATTGCTTCAACCAAAGAAGTTGAAACCTTCACTGTTGGTAAAGACAGGGAACTCGACCTGTATCTTGCTCCTTTTGATGTGCTGGGCTCTCTAGCGCATATTCAAATGTTGCAAACGATTAATTTGCTTACACCTGATGAATTAGCTGTTCTGCAAAAAGGGCTTAAAGAAATTTATAAAGACATCGAATCCGGAATATTCAAACTTGATGAGGATGTTGAAGATATTCATTCACAGATTGAACTGATGCTCATTAAAAAGTTTGGAGATACCGGGAAAAAAATACATAGTGCCCGCTCCCGTAATGACCAGGTTTTAGTGGATCTGAAATTATACATGCGCCATGAAATTCAAATGCTGGTTCATGATGTAAAAGACTTTTTTACTCTTTTAATTGAGCAAAGCGAAAAATATAAAGCGCATTTATTGCCAGGCTATACGCATTTGCAATTAGCAATGCCCTCCTCATTCGGGCTTTGGTTTGGCGCTTACGCTGAGAGCCTTGCTGACGATATGATAACGTTGCATGGAGCATGGGAAGTTGTCAATAAAAATCCGTTGGGCTCGGCGGCAGGCTATGGGTCGTCATTTCCTATTAATAGAAAGTTAACTACCGAATTGCTTGGTTTTGATGATCTGAATTATAACGTTGTCTATGCCCAAATGAGTCGCGGCAAAACAGAAAGAATTGTTGCGCAGGCGTTGGCAAATTTTGGTGCATCGTTATCAAGGTTAAGTATGGATGCATGTTTGTATCTAAATCAGAATTTTGATTTTATTTCTTTTCCTGCTGAGCTTACCACTGGCAGCAGTATTATGCCGCACAAAAAAAATCCGGATGTTTTTGAATTGATTCGTGCACATTGCAACCGGATTCAGGCTTTGCCTAACGAGATTATGCTGATGGCCGCTAATCTTCCTTCAGGGTATCATCGCGATTTTCAGTTATTAAAGGAGCATTTAATACCTGCCTTTGAGAATTTACGCAACTGTATATCGATGGCAACTTTGATGATTAAGAACATTGAGATAAAAAAAGATATTCTGCAGGATAAAAAATATAAATATCTGTTTAGTGTTGAAGAAATGAATAAACTGGTTTTGCAGGGAACTCCTTTGCGTGATGCTTATAAGAAAATTGGTATGGATATTGAAAATAATACCTTCCAATATGGTCTGCAACTTAGTCATACGCATGAAGGTTCTATTGGTAACCTTCAAAATAATGCTATAATCGAAATGATGAATACAGTAATATCCCGCTTCGATTTTAAAAAAGTGAATGAGGCATTACAAAGATTATTGAAGTAAATTGCCAAATCTGGCAGCTGTTTTTTGTGTTTTATTATAAAAAATAATATGCCGTTCAATTAGTAAAGAATTATTATGGCTGAAGCAAATAAAAAGAGGATTGCAGTGTTTGGTTCCACAGGATCTATAGGCACGCAGGCGCTGGAGGTAATAGCAGCCAATCCAGATTTATTTGAAGTTGAAATATTAACGGCGCAAACCAACGATAAACTCCTTATTCAACAGGCGATCAAACACAAGCCAAATGCAGTAGTTATTGGTGATGAAAAAAAATATGATGCCGTAAAAGCAGCGCTAATTCCAAAAGATATTAAGGTTTTTGCGGGGGCAACAGCACTCGAAGAAGTTGCTGATTTCGATACCTATGATATGATGCTGGCAGGGATTGTAGGATTTGCAGGACTAACACCTACCTTAAAGGCAATTGATAAAGGGAAGGCTATCGCTTTGGCCAATAAAGAAACTCTGGTGGTAGCCGGTGATATTGTAATGCAGAAAGCTTTAGAAAACAGGGTACCGGTTATTCCTGTAGATAGTGAACATTCAGCTATATTTCAATGCCTTGTTGGTGAGACAAGAAATAAAATTGAGCGCATTATCTTAACGGCGAGCGGTGGCCCGTTTCTTGGCAAGAAGCCAAACTTTCTCGTAAATGTGAAGAAGCATCACGCCCTGCAACATCCTAACTGGAATATGGGTGCAAAGATTACTATTGACTCTGCAACCCTCATGAATAAAGGGCTTGAGATGATAGAAGCTAAATGGCTTTTCAACCTGGCACCCGACCAGATCCAGGTAATTATTCACCCCCAAAGTATCGTGCACAGCATGGTTGAATTTGAAGATGGAAGCATAAAAGCGCAAATGGGTTTGCCAGACATGAAGCTTCCAATTCAGTATGCGCTTGCATTTCCGCACCGGCTTCCCAACAATAATCCAAAGACGGATTTTAAAAGAATAAGCACACTTACTTTTGAAGAACCAGATATAAAAACCTTCAGAAACCTTGTTCTTGCAAAAATTGCTTTGGAAAAAGGAGGTAACCTTCCCAGCGTTTTAAATGCTGCAAACGAAATAGCAGTGTGGGCATTTTTAAATAACCGCATCGGCTTCCTTGATATTACCGCAGTAGTCGAAAAGACCATGGAAAAAATAAGTTATATAGAAAAGCCAAATCTTACAGATTATTTTGAAAGCGACGGTGAGGCACGTAATTTCGCCGCTTCATTAATACATTTATAAAGCCTGCCAGCGAAAACATTTTTATAATTTCGAAGTGAAATTTAAACCGAAAAATAGTACATCAAACATCGCACATCGTACACTATATGACAATATTAGCCATTAACTGGCCTCAGGTTGGATTGCAGGCCGCATATCTTATTTTTTCTTTATCGATTCTTGTAATACTTCACGAATTTGGACATTTCATAACCGCAAAATGGTTTAAATGCAGGGTTGAAAAATTCTATCTTTTTTTCGATCCATGGTTTTCTTTGGTAAAGAAAAAAATTGGCGATACCGTATACGGAATTGGCTGGCTGCCGTTGGGTGGCTATGTAAAAATTTCCGGTATGGTGGATGAAAGCATGGATAAAGAGCAAATGAAGCAACCTCCGCAGCCATGGGAGTTTCGCAGTAAACCGGCATGGCAGCGGCTTATTATTATGTTAGGAGGCGTTACTATGAATGTGTTGTTTGCATTTTTTCTTTACGCAATGATTCTGTACAAATGGGGCGATACCAAATTGCCGATGGCTAATGTAAAAGATGGCATTTGGATTACAGACAGCCTAATGTATGACATTGGTTTAAGAAACGGTGATAAAATCATTGCGGTTAATGGAGATTCAATTAAGTATTTCAACGATTTGCCGGGAAAGATTATTCTGGGAAAACAAATTACTTTTTCACGGGATGGGAAAGACCAAACGGTTACGTTACCTCCAAATATGATAGAGCAATTGGTAGAGAAGAAAGGTAAACGGAACACGTTGTTAATGCCAAGAGTGCCGGTTATAGTTGGCGCTTTCGATTCATCAAATAAGAGTTTTGGTGAAAAAGCAGGCCTGCATGTTTTTGATAAAATTGTAGCAATAGATTCAACACCGGTTCAATTTTTTGACCAGGTAGCTCCTATACTCAACCGGAAAAAGAACGACAGTGTTTTACTTACGGTAATCAGGGATCAGAAGCCTGTGGCTATCAGAACGAAAGTGGATACTTCCGGTAAAATAGGGTTTTATACACTAACCGATGTGGACCAATTAGACAGCCTCGGTATCTTTAAACAGGAAACAAAAAAGTATGGCTTTCTTGCTTCTTTTCCGGCAGGCGTTCAAAAAACGGGAAAACAACTGGACTTTTACATTCAGCAGTTCAAGATGATTTTAAATCCGCAAACCGGTGCTTACAAAGGTTTAGGTGGATTTAAAACTATGGCTTCCATTTTTCCAAAAACAGGATGGGACTGGGAGGCATTCTGGAACATTACTGCTTTCTTTTCTATCATACTTGCATTTATGAATCTGCTGCCGATTCCGGCACTGGACGGAGGACATGTATTGTTTACTTTAATAGAAATGATATCAGGTAGGAAACCCAGTGATAAGTTCTTGGAATATGCGCAGATAGCAGGAATGGTGATTTTATTTGCTTTAATGCTTTTTGCCAAC
>NZ_JBMQQG010000147.1:0-9814 GCF_057362405.1 Ginsengibacter sp. | reverse complement strand
GTCCTGCGTTACGGCATAATAATTCCAAGCGGCAATAGCCACGTCAGCAGTGATGTGATGTTCAAATGGTCCACTCAATGCCCATACCGGCGTCTCTTCATTACCGGTAGCTGCGCTTTCCCATGGATACATGGCGCCTTTATAACCATGAGCAAAAGCATTGTGCTCCGCCTCTTTCAATCTTTCATAGCGGTATTCAATCATGCTCTTTGCCATTTCAGGATGCAATACAAGAATTGCAGGGAACATCCACAATTCTGCGTCCCAGAAAACGTGGCCATTGTAGCCCAACCCGCTCAAACCCATTGGTGACGGGCTATACGAGGTTCCTTCCCTTACAAATGAATATAGATGATACATGGCAGCATGCACATCCCGCTGGCTAGCGTCGTCGCCTTCTATTATAATATCGCTTTTCCACAGGCTGTCCCACGCAGCATTGTGAAATTGTTTTAATCTTTCAACACCCTGCAGCTTTGCATAAATTACGTAACGCTCCGCTTCATTCAACGGATCATCATGCTGTGCTGTAGTTATGGCTGCACCGGCAATTGCAAAATGATAAGAGGTCCCGGCCTTTAATTTCTTTTTAAATTTTGACAAATGCATGTTATTATCCCACATCTCGTGTATCAATTCCGGTTCAGATCCATTCGGTTCATCGAATAAAAATGTAGTTGACGCGGCCAAAGTTAGTTTGCCGGTTGGGCTTTTGGCAATAGACGAAAGCAGGCTGAGTTTTACATGCGGCCGGTCGATCTGGTTATAATAATTCTGGACATCTCTCAGTTCGTCCGGCGCTTCCATAACGCTGGCCGGTATTATCTCAATATCCTTTTTTGCGGTTATAGTAACATCAACTAAAACCGTATAAGGAAGGTTGCGCAACGCATAATACGTATAGGAAACAACAGCCTTATCCTGGTAGCTAAAAGTAGTGGTAAGATTGGCGTGTTTCATATCAAGCTCCTGGCGCATATTGGTAGCGTCATTGGCGCCAATACGATGTCCGTCAATATCGAGATACATATTGACCAGGTTAAAGCTTTTTAAAAAATTACTCACTCTTCCCCTTCCATATTGATCATATGCCCCGTTTAGTACTACGTCTTTGCATTTTAGCGGTTCGGCAGATGAAACAATGCCAATGACGCCATTAGCTACCGTTTCGCCATAATAGTTACCGGGATCTATTTTATCAGCTTCAATTTTCCAGGGATCAATTTTTTGGGCGAAAGAAGACGAAAACAAAATATTAGAAAGAAGTAAAAAAACTAAGTGCTTCATACCATGCAATTTTTAATTTAATAGCCCGTGTAAATTAACGTTATTTGATTTAAATAAAAATACCGGAAAGAAATTGACGGGATATTAAGAATTAGTTACAATAAGATTTTATTTGTTTAAAAAGCAAATTATTACTTTGCAGCAATTTTAAAAATAGTTTATGAGAAAGTGGGTTACTATTGTCATCATATTTGCAGGATTATTACTGATTTCAGCTTATGTGTTTCTTCCAAAAAAAATCGAAAGTGTTACCTCTGAAAAAATTAGTTGCAATGTTAACAGCCTTAATCGTTTTGTAATTGAAGGAAAATGGTCGAAATGGTGGCGCGGAAATGTCTTGCATGATAGCGCCACTAATAAAAATATATATGCCTTTAAGGGTTACAAGTATATTATTACCGGTAGGAAATATAATTCGGTACTGATTCAGATCACGCAGCCTGATTTAGTTGTAGATGCCACTATTTTCTTTTTGCCTTTAAAAGACAGTATCCAGGCACAATGGAGATATTCGCTTGAAACGAACTCAAATCCTATTAATAAAATAAATCTTTACCGGGTAACAAAAAACATAGACGGCAACCTCCGGGAAATTTTGGAGAGTATGAAGGATTTTTTGGAAAGCAACTTAAAAGTATATGGCTTCAGCGTTGATGAAATGCAGGTGAAGGATACCATATTAGTATCAACGAAATTTTCCGGAAAAGAACATCCCACTACACCTGAAATTTATAAAGTAATTGACAGTATCAAGAGTTACATTGCAACCCATAATGCAATTGAAACTAATGCCCCGATGTTACACATTTGGCAGGACAGCGGTTTTTATAAAACAACCATCGCCATTCCGGTTAACAAAAAAATACCTGAAAACAATTTCTTTTCCATAAAACGGATGGTTCCCGGAAAAATATTAGTTGCTGAAGTTAAAGGAGGAGATTATACGTCAACAGAAGGTATGCGACAATTAGGATTATTTGTAACAGATAATGGTTTATCATCTCCAGCCATTCCTTTTGAATCTTTAGTAACCAACCGGCTAAATGAACCGGATACTTCAAAATGGATCACTAAACTCTATTATCCTATTTTTTAAATGGTCGCTCGTCTTTAAATTTTATCACCATCACACTGTCATTATTCCTCGCAAGAATGAAAGCTTCTTCTTTGCCGATATTTATTTTTTTTATGTGGCGAACCTCTCCTTTAATCTGGAGGCCGTTGATATTCTGGCAGTCAAACCGGCCATTGCCTTTATTCAATAATATGGTTCCAAAGTCAGCATCATTTCTTCCCATCTGAATGTTATTATCATAAAAATTTCCCACCATTAATATATCGGGCAGGCTGTCATTATTAGCGTTTATAACAACTGCGTCTTTGTAAGGACTCAGCTGGGCCAACCACGGCATCGGCACCGTTGTGTAATTCAGGTCTGCCTTGCCGGCAGGCAGGTTCCCGTTATTCAGCAAGATTGAGTTTGGAAAATAGTCTGCCGTTAAAATCTCTGAACCCTTCATTTTATCCGCAGAAAAAATATCATCCAAACTGGCTTTGGCAAAATCGGAGGCATATAAAAATCTCTTCTTTATGATTGGTATTTGTTTTTGTAATTCATCTTTGTTAGCAAAGGGAATTTCCTGTCCGTCCAGGTAATAGGTAAGTACCTGTTCTTTCTTGCCATTGTCGTCAAAATCGTTGTAGTACAATCTAACGGGCCCCGTAGACGAAGCTGCCAGGCGGTTGTTCAATCCTTCATTTCCCGCGATAAGGTCAATCTTTCCATCACCATTAATATCAACGGGTAATGCAAAATTCCACCACCCTTTTTTATTAGTAAGCATTTGTTTTTTGAAAGTGCCATTTTCATTTATGAATGCGCAAATGCCACCCCATTCAGGCGATATGATTAAGTCCTTCCGGCCATCTTTATTAAGATCGTACCAAATAGCGCTTCTTACAAAGCCTACTTTTGAAAGTTCGTTGCTATACCGGGAGGTAACGTCTTTAAAATGACCGTGCTTATCATTTTCCAATAAATAAGACCGTGGAATCTCGCCGTATTCCCATGGAACGGCTCTTCCGCCTATAAACAAATCCACATAACCATCCCCATTAAAATCATACGGCACTACGCAGGAAGCCGTAAGATAAATACTGTCAAATGCATTATTGAGTAACGTAAAATGTGCATGGCCGTCATTTAAATACAACCTCGGTTGTTGGTATTTATCGTTGCCATAATATTCATTACCACCCGTGGCAACTACCAGGTCGGTGGCACCATCATTGTTTACATCTACCCACGCCGCGTCCACATCTTCATACGTACTGTCATCGTCGAGCCCAGGTTGATCGGACTTTTCAAATTTACCCCCGGGCTTTTGAAGAAATATGGCGCTTTTATTTCCTTTTGACGAACCGATAAAAACATCGTCTAACCCATCACCGTTGGCATCACCAACAGCCAAAGCGGGGCCTTCCCGTGATACCATGAATGGAATTAAAGGTTCACGGTCAAATTCATTAAACGGGTTTTCGACAGCTTTAAAATCTAATCCAACATCTTTTGTTATATCCACCATTTCACGGGTAGGATTTTTTAAACGGGTTGTCAGCCGCGAATAATCGTATTTGGCAAGGCCCGGTTTGTATTGAATTTTAATTTGCGTAGAGATCGCATTTTTCCAATCGATGGTTTGGTAGGTGTTATCAGGCCATATCAATAAAATCGAATCAACTTTAGTGTTGTACAATCCAATATGCATGGGAATCTGCATGCTTGATTGAAATCCTCTCACCGGGTAATTTTCGTAGGTTCTCACTTCGCTGCTATCGTAAACGATTACTTTAGCACCGAGTGCATTTATGTTTTTGGATGAACCTGTTAATTTAATGTCGATATAGGGTCGGTTCTTAGCATCATTACTTTTATTTTCATATAACATCGCCGGATCTTCCAGGTTGCTTACTACAACGTCCAGGTCTCCATCGTTGTCAAAATCAGCATATACTGCTCCATTCGAAAAAGTAGCTTTACTATTTTCTACCTCATCACCAATATCAGCAAACGTTACGCTGCCTTCATTTTTAAAGAACTTATTGGGCAATTTTATTTCGGGAAATTTCTTGATCAGCCCCAAATCGGTTTCGTCGGTAAAATTATCTTTTAGCTTTTGATGAATTTCATCATCAGAAACATAGTTGGCAAAATCCATATCATTCAGCCGTTTTGGAATGCCGTTAGAGACAAAAAGATCTTTCGTACCATCGTTATCAAAATCAATCCATAGCGGCGACCATGACCAGTCTGTTGCAGCAACACCAGAATAGAGGCCAGTTTCGCTAAACATGCCATTCCTCCTGTTTAGCTGAAGATTATTCCTGGTGTATTGATAATTGTATCCATATCCAATTTTCATGTAAAATGTATTGTACTCATCTTCGCCGAGTGAACTTTTCAATATTGTTCGGTCTGACGGAAGCATATCCATTGAAATAACGTCGGGATAAGCGTCGTTATTAATATCAGCGACGTCTACTCCCATTGAGAATTGGCTGGTATGCATCACCCGGTTGGTGAGATCTTCTTTAAAAGTTCCGTTGTGTTGATTAATGTACAAATAATCATTTTCGTGAAAATCATTTCCAACGTACATGTCAGGCCAGCCATCAAGATCAATATCCGATACACAAACGCCGAGTCCATAACTTATGGTGGAGCTGTTGATGGCCGATTCTCTTGTGACATCGGTAAATTTATTATTGCCATCATTGCGGTACAACCTGTCCCCGGTAAGTACATTGTACGTCCCCAGGAAATTATTACGCGGGGCAAACGTTCCGTTTTGATGAATAGAATGGTTTAGTAGAAACATATCAAGATCGCCATCACCATCATAATCGAAAAATACAGCCTGCGTACTGAAACCAGAAAAGTCGAGGCCATATTCATGTGCTTCATCTTTGTATTGGGGAACGCCGTTTTTATCAATACCCTGGCATATAAGCAATTGATTTTTACTGTGCAGGGTTTCATAGTTACCCACCCTGCAAATGTAGATATCCAACAGGCCATCGTTGTTGATATCGACAACAGAAACACCGGTAGACCAGCCACCATCCTGGGGAATGCGGGCTTCGGCAGTTACATCTTTAAATTTCAGTTTGCCCTGGTTAAGATATATTTTATCATCGCCCTGGTTAGCAGAAAAAAACAGATCGATTAAGCCGTCATTATTAAAATCACCAGCGCCTACGCCTGAACCGTTATAAAAATACATGTACTTAAAAACATTAAAATCTTTAGTCGGCTTAAGCACATTGCTAAAATCCAATCCTGTTGCGTTATGATCCAGCAACTGAAAAAGAACCGGAGCATTATTACTTTTGTGATTGCACGATAAGAATGAAAATACCGAGCATGTTATCAGTAAAAGATTGAACCGCCTTGCCGTTTTGTACATCATACTTAGTAAATCGTCTTTCAATAAATAAGGCATTCCTTATTTGTTTAATTATTGCAACTGCATGAGATTTTTTGATTTTTCCTTAATCTCATACAAAGCGGGATAATCGTTATTGATTAGAAAAAGTAAACAGTCTTTTTTCCCCGCAGGAATTTCCAAAATATCTTTAACCTCGCCTTTTAATTCCAATCCGGATTGGCTATAGTCCAACCGGGTAAAACCACCTTTATGATCATTAATAAGGATATCTCCATAACTGGCATCTAATCTTCCAAATTGTGGAGGAAATCCAAAGTTATTTCCGCCTAAAATCAAATCCGGATATCCATCGTGATTGATATCAATTTGATGAATAGCATTGATGGACGAAGTTTGGGTTAAGGGTGGTAATTTTTGAATTACGAAATGCCCGTTGCCTTTATTTAATGCGACTATAGACGATCCATAATTAAATATTTTTACGATACTGCTGTTTAGTATTTCGGCAGGAAATAATTCCCTCATCGTCTTTTTCGCATACTCCGAATGTTGCAGGTTTTGTTTCTTAATTGCCGGTATCTGGTCTTGCAGTTCATGTTTTAAAAATACTGTTTTATCCTGGCCGTCAACTGTACGGGTAAGAATCTTATCCATGTTGCCGTTGTTGTTAAAATCGTTGATCCACAATTTAACCGGGTTCTGCAGGTCCGGCCGCAAATAAAAATTTTCTCCAATATTACCGAGTACGATATCCTGGCGTCCATCTCCATCCAAATCACCAACGGATATTGATTGCCACAGGCCGTACAAGCTATCCAGGTTAGTCCTTATTTCTTTAAAATGATCTCCGTTATAAGAGAAAATTTTCGGCGACATATATTCACCGGCGATTATCAATTCCTTTTTTTTGTCGCCCAAAACATCTGCCCATTCAGCGCAGGTTACCATACCAATAGATGAAATATCCGGATTTTTAGTTTTCGCCATATCGGTAAAATGACCTTTACCATCGTTCACAAAAACATAACTGGCAGGAGTAACTCCATAATCGCGGGGAACATTTCTACCGCCTACAAATAGATCCAGGTCGCCATCTCCGTCAAAATCGTAGGGAATTGCCACAGAGATATCCGAGTTGTTATTGGGAAAGGCTTTAGGGTCCAAAGTAAAATTCCCTTTTCCGTCGTTTTTATACAAACGAAATTGCATTTGCTTCGTATCTGGTGGAAAACAATTGCCACCGGGGCATACCAGCAAATCAAGATCGCCATCATTGTCGCAATCGAAAAACTGCACAGCAACATCTTCGAAATCCGCATAGTCATCAAATGCCTTCTCCATTTTCTTTATGAATGCACCCGAAGCGGTTTGAAGATACAATTGTCCGGCTTCACCTGCTGCCCCGCCTATAAAGAGATCAGGAAGGCCGTCGCCATTTACGTCTCCTTCGGCAGCTTTCGGTCCTTCTTTTGAAAGCAATTCAGGCAAATTCCGTTCGTAATAAAAGTCATTATAGTCATCCTCAGTATGCTTGTCGAACGTACTTTTTTCCGCCGTGAGTAAAGGCGGGGGTAATACCCTTGCAAGTGTATCGGGAGAGAACGTTACCTGGTCCTTTTGATTAATTACAAGTACCGTATCAACAGGAATGTTCAAATATTTTGAATACGATCTATCAGGCCAGCTTATAAGCATGGAATCGATTTTTGCTGCAGTTCCCAGTCCAATAATTTGCTTATAATCTACAGATGACTGAAATCCCCTCGTGGGAACCACTTCCCTGGTTAGAATCTGGCTCCCGACAAATAATTTAATTTTGCTACCGATAGCAAATGTGTTTTTGTCTTTACCTTTTAAAAGAACCCCTAAAAAATTGTTCTTATTTTCCTTCCTGCTATTGTTCTTATAAACAAACGCATTTCCGTTTACATTACTAACAACCAGGTCAAGGGCGCCATCGTTGTTAAGATCGGCATATGCGGCGCCACTGGAAAATGAAGGTTGGGTGAAGCCCCATGCAGCGCTAACATCCTGAAATTTTAAATTACCGAGGTTTTTAAACGCTTTATTTGGCAATGGATTTACAGGGATATGCTCGAGCACTTTATCTACACTTTCTTTTTGACCGGTGAGGACCATTTTCTGGATCACATCGTTGGCAAAAAAGTCCATGAAATCCAGGTTGGTCACGTCTTTGTTAACTCCGTTGCACACATATATATCGCTCAATCCATCGTTGTCCGCATCAAAAATTAATTCGCCCCAGGTCCAGTCCGTTGCCGATATACCGCTGTAATTTCCAATCTCGGAGAAGGTGCCGTTCTTATTGTTTAACTGCAGGCAATTTTTCATAAACTGGTGATAAAACCCGGATTTAACCTTACTATTGTAAAAGTCAATATTATCAAAAGAGCCCAACGTTTTGAGCCGGTAATCATCGCCTGGAAGCATGTCGGTTGTAAAAATTTCAGGATAACCATCATTGTTTAGGTCCCCGATGTCGGTACCCATGGAAGACATGCTTATACTCTGCAGTTGGTCTTCCATTTCATCTTTAAACGTGCCGTTTTTCTGGTTGATGTATAAATAATCTTTCTCGTAAGAATCATTACCTACATATATGTCGGGATAACCATCGTTATTAAGATCCCCGATGCTAACACCTAAACCGAAACTTATTAAACTGCCATGTATGCCCGCTGATTGTGTAACCTCCGTGAAATGCCCATTGTCGTTCCGGTAAAGATGATCGCCACCTCCCTTTAAGAAAGGAGCTACCGGCCAGAGTGAATCGGGAAGATCTCTCCTGTTGGCGTTATTTAATGTGTTGATGGGCATTGGACTATTGTTGATCATAAAACAGTCAATGTCTCCATCCATATCATAATCAAAAAACGAAACCTGGGTGGTATAGGCGGAAATATCCAGTCCATATTTATGCCCTTCTTCAGTAAAAGTGTTATCATGATTATTAATGTACAATTTGTTCCTCCGGTTGCCCGATTTCATGTGGCCTGAATTGCATACATAAATATCCAGCCAACCATCCCCGTTTATATCAACAAATGTTACACCCGTGCTCCACATACTATCTTGCTTAAGGCCGGCTTTGTCTGAAATATCTTCAAATTTGAAATTTCCTTTATTGAGGTACAATTTATTGTCACCCATATTGGATGTGAGAAATATATCGGGCAAACCGTCATTATTAATATCTCCTATTGCCACACCGCCGCCATTGTAGAAATTACGAAAAAGAAAGCTGTTTTCGAGCTTGCCATCTACCACTTTGTTTACAAAATTAATTCCTGTATTATCCACCAATTGAAATAATGGCTCTTTGGGCTTTTTGTTGCAGGAAAAAAAAATTATCAGAAAAAGACTTAAGGAAAGCTTTGGAATTTGCTTCATTATTCAGAATAATTATTGATGCTTTTGTGCAGTTATTTTTTTTGATAAAGGTAAAGAATGAAATAAGTACTTCGCTATTTTAATAGCGTTCAGCTTTTTAAAAAAGAAATTTAACATTACAATACGTCGGTATCCGAACCATATGCCTGGTAAAAATTTAAATTAAAAAGACCGCCTCTTCAAAGCAGTCTTTTTAATTTAATCAGCTATTTATTTTATTATTAGTAACCAGGATTTTGTATCAGATTAGGATTTGCTGCCAATGACTGGCTTGGAATCGGGTACAAAAGGTTCTTGGGATCATCACTTGGTTTATATTGCCATGTGTTAAGAAACACCCCGAAACGTTGCATGTCTGTTCTTCTAAAGGATTCCCAATAAAACTCTCTTCCTCTTTCGGCGAGTATGGTATTGAGGTCATAGATATTTGCAGTATTCACTAATTTTATAGAAGGTAGCGGCGCAGCGCTTCTGGCAGCCCTTAATTGATTAACCAAAGTGAGAGCCGATGCGTCGTTGGGATCAATTCTCAATTTTGCTTCAGCAACCATCAGTACAACATCAGGATATCTGAAGATCATTTGATCATTATTACATGGACCGCCATAATAATTATAGTCAGGGGGATATTTAATTACCCGGATTCCTGTTAACTCCAGGTTGGCACC
>NZ_JBMQQG010000146.1:0-34357 GCF_057362405.1 Ginsengibacter sp. | reverse complement strand
GTTTATTGTCAGATTTTAATAAAGAAGCCATCATCCCGACCGAAAATATCCCGTTGCGTATTAGTTATTGTTTTTTCGTGCTGCATTTCGCAATGGCAAAAAGCAGAACAATTTAACTTACTAGCTACATTCTCACTTTTAATTAATAAAGAAGAAAGACACATTAATATAACGGCCATGATGCGTAAAAAGAATATCTTTTTCATATCAGTAGTTTTAATGTTTATGGTTTTTTATTTGGTTAATATATTTTGCTGAATACTTTTCTATCACTAATTTTTGTGTCGCTATTTCGACAAAACCAACTCCTGCATGTTTCCATAATTTTCATAACTGCTTGTTATCACTTTATCACCAGGCTTTAATCCCTGCAATACTTCATAATAATCCGGATTTTGACGGCCAAGTTGTATATCAACTTTGTACGCAGTTTTTCCATTTTCACTTACTTTAAAAATCCAGTTACCGCCCGTTTGCTGATAGAAACCGCCCTTCGGGAGCAGCACTGCTGTACTTGCGTCGCTAAGTGCAAGCACGATCTGTAAGGTTTGCCCACGCCTGATTCCCTTTGGAACGTCACCTACAAATTCCATATCGACCTGGAAACTACCGTTGGTATTTACCTGGGTATATATCTTTTTAATAACAAGTTTATATGTCTTTTCGGCAAAATCAAAAGTGCCGTAAAGTCCTGTGAAAATTCGGGATATATAATGTTGGTCAATATCAACCCTTACTTTATACCCGTCGAGCACATCAATCTGGCCAAGACGCTCTCCCTTGTTTTTTGACTGACCAATTTCAGCATCCAAAGAAGTCAACTGTCCATCAATAGGCGCCCGCACTATCAGGTCTCCCACCTTTTCTTTCATAACGTTTAAGGCAGTTTGTGAACCTTCAAAAGATTGCCGTGCCTGCTTTAACTGTTGTTCTGTAGATACTGAATCCTGCTGCAGAATTTGTTGGGTAAGTTTTTGCTTTTGCAAATAATAATTGTAGTTATTCACGGCCTGTTGATATTCCTGCGAGCCTATTGCTTTTTCCTCATACAAATGTTTATCTAATTTATAAACACGTTCAGCCTCTTTTAACAGGCTCTCAACATCGGTCATTTGATTGAGTTTGCTAACGGTATTCTGTTGCGCCGCATTTTTTGAAATCTGCATTTGCGTAAGCAAATTATATACATTGGTTTCCTGGGTTACCAATCCTAATTGGAGGTCAGTATTAGATAGCCTTAAAATGGGCTGACCTTTTTTCATAATGGCGCCATCATCTACATATCTTTCTTCAACACGGCCACCTTCCACTGCGTCAAGATAAATCGTCGTCAGCGGCAACACTATTCCATTAACGGGAATGGTTTCCTGGAACGAACCTTTGGTTATAGTACTTACAGTAATTCTTTCGGTATCTACATTCAACTTGTTGCCGCCAGATGTATAATAATAGCTGCCGGCAATTAAAGCTACCAGGGCAACGATACCTGTAATAGTGAGGATTCTTTTTCTGGACCAATACTTTTTTTCAATTACTCTATCCACGATTAATATTTAATTTTATTTTTCAAAAGAAGGTCACCGTTTTACCCGGTGGCCTTTAAAAACTGAAAATGAGAAAATTCATCTGCTTTTACGCTGCTTATACTATCAACACAGTGCCATTATTTAACGTTTCTGATACTCAATAGGTTACATTTCCCACACATAAAAAAAATGTTCTTTACTGATACAACAGGTGTACGGTTTTGATACACCGGTTTTGCCATATTTTATCTAAAAAATTAATTCCCATGCTGTTGCATTTATGGTATAATTGCAGCAAGTTATAGAAACGTAGATCAAGGTGTAAACCGCTTACAGAAATTATTGATAAATTTTGGTGTGTTTTAATTTGGAAGATTTTCCCACGAAGCCACGGAGAACACTAAGCATCACGATTTAATGAACTTTGTGCACTTTGTGTCTTTGTGGGAAATAAAACTGGTCGTTCCACGAAGTCCACGGAGAACACTAAGCATCACGAATTAAAGAACGCTGTGCGCTTTGTGTCTTTGTGGGAAAACAGTACGCGGCTTAAATTTAGGAGTGTATTAATTGAAGATATATTCCCATAGAGCCGCGGAGGACACTAAGGATTACAACACAAATAACTTTGTGTGAATTAGGTCTTTATAGGAAAGTACCATACGGCTTTAATTTTGAAGAAGGGCGTGCAGTGGGATAATTAATTATAAATTCGAAAAAATATTTGAAGTCATAAATTTACATTTATACTATGTTGTTAAGAAATGCTACTATTTTAATCATTGATGATGATACCGACGTTTTGACGGCAGTACGATTGTTGCTAAAAACAGAAGTTAAAGAAGTTGTTACAGAAAAAAATCCTGAGAATCTCAGATGGCTTTTATCCAAACAAACCTTCGACCTCATTTTGCTGGATATGAATTTTACCAGTTCGATCAATACCGGTAACGAAGGATTATTCTGGCTAAAAAAAATAAAGGAGTTTGGTTCCGAAGCATCGGTAATAATGATAACCGCGTATGGTGACATTGACCTTGCGGTAAGATCGTTAAAAGAAGGTGCAGCAGATTTTGTGGTAAAACCATGGCACAACGAAAAACTGATTGATACTATCAAAGCCACCTTAAAGGCAAAAGGCAAGAGTCCCCATAATGCTTCCACTCCTGTTATCGGCAAAGAAATGGTTGGAGAATCAGAAGCAATGAATACCATTTTCTTTAAGATAGAAAAAATTGCACCCACTGATGCCAACATTTTAATTCTCGGCGAAAACGGAACCGGCAAAGATCTTATCGCCCGGGCTATTCATCAACATTCGTTGCGTGCCGATAAGCCCTTTGTAAAAGTTGATCTTGGCGCACTAACTGAATCCATTTTTGAAAGTGAATTATTTGGTCACAAAAAAGGTGCGTTTACGGGTGCCAGTGAGGACAGAGCCGGCAGATTTGAAGCGGCAAGCGGCGGCACTTTGTTCCTGGATGAAATAGGAAATATTTCTTTGCAACAACAGGTGAAACTCTTGAGTGTTTTGCAAAACCGGCAGGTAACGAGGTTGGGAAGCAATGATCCGGTTAACATTGATATACGCCTGATATGCGCTACCAACCTTCCTATTAGCGAACTCGCCAACGAGGCCAGGTTCAGGAAAGATCTTATTTACCGGATCAATACAGTAGAAATTGAAATACCACCGTTGCGCAAAAGAGAAAATGATATTGTTTTATTAGCTAAACATTTTGCAGCCATCTATGCCAACAAATATTTAAAACCAGAGCCGGTATTCGATGCAAAGGCGTTAGAAAAAATGAAGCAATACCTTTTTCCGGGCAACGTGCGTGAACTGCAATACACCATGGAAAGAGCGGTGATCATGTCCGAAGGCGAAGAACTTTCCGCAAACGATTTAATATTTTCACCTATAGAATCTTCTATGCCCAAAGAGCCTGAACCCCTTGAGCTTAATTTAAGTGCTCTCGAAAAAAATACCATCTTAAAAGTAATAGAAAAACACAACGGCAATATCAGCAGGGCCGCCAAAGAACTAGGCCTTACAAGAACAGCGCTGTACAGGAGATTGAGTAAATACGATATATGATCTATCAGCTAATAGCTGAAAAAAAATTACAACGATAAATGGCAAATTCTTTTGTTCAAAATACAGGTTGGAGAATATTTATAAGAATCTTTTTTTTATTTGCAACCATTACAGCGTTTGCATTTCTATTTACGCAGCAATTGTATGTTTATCTCATCTTAATTCTTCCGGTTATCGCTTACCAGTTGGTGGAGTTATACAGGTTTCAGCGCAAGGCGCAGGACGAATTACAACAGTTTGTGGAATCGGTACATTACCGCGACTTCTCACGCTATTTTGATGTGAAGCACGCTCCTGCTGAATTACAGCCGCTTCGGGAAGGTTTTAATCAAATCAATACTACGTTTAAGGTTATCAGTAAGGAAAAAGAAACACAGTATCAATACCTGCAGAAAATATTAGAATTAGTAGACACAGGCATTCTATCCTATGAAGGAGAAAATGGCGAAGTGTTGTGGATGAATGAATCGTTAAAAAAGATGATACAGGTTCCTTATCTTAAAACAATTCATTCGCTGGCAAAAAGGGACCAACAGCTTTACGAAGACATTATTGCTTTGAAGCCGGGCGATGGAAAAATTACCAAAGCTCATATTGAAAAGGGATCTTTCAAAGTGTTGTTGTCGGCAACTGCTTTTCAAACCGAAGGAAGAATATTTAAGCTCATTGCTTTTCAAAATATCAATGAGGCGTTGGACGAAACAGAATCAAAGGCATGGCAAAAGCTTTTGAGTGTGATGACGCACGAGATCATGAATTCAGTAGCACCCATTTCATCTCTTGCAGATACCCTTAAGAACAGGTTGGAGAAATCTGTAATGCACATGCCCAATAAATCCGCAGCTGTGCACGATCTTGAACTAGGCATTGAAACTATTAAGCGACGCAGTGAGGGTTTATTAAAATTTGCGGAGACTTACCGTAATCTTAACAAGATTACCAATCCGAATTTAAAACCCATTTATGTAAGAGATCTTTTTGAAGGACTTCATCAGCTGATGGAACCAACCCTGGCTCAAAAAAATATAGAACTTGAAATTGTATTAAAAGACACCGATCTTATTCTGCAGGCCGATACCAGCCTGGTGGAACAGGTTCTCATCAACCTCGTGGTAAACGCCATGGAAGCCGTTAAAGATAATCCTGAACCCCAGATAATTTTATCCGCATCTTCTTCACTCAACAGGAAGATTATTATTAAAGTGGCAGATAACGGGCCGGGCATGTCGGAAGAAATTATGGATAAAATATTTATTCCATTTTTTAGCACCAAGAAAAACGGCAGCGGCATTGGGTTGAGTTTATGCAAACAAATTATGATGCTGCATAAGGGCAACATTAGTGTGCAATCGAGGATGGGCGAAGGAACGGCGTTTAGTTTGCAGTTTTAAGATCATTTTCGTGTATCCGTACTGTTAATTCAACAACCTAGCTTTGCAACGTTTGAATTACATCATTACGATACAACTTCCCAATCGGGATTTCAGCTTTATCAATCTCCATGATCTCGTGTGTGTACGACTTTATTTTTGATAAAGAAACAATATAGGAACGATGAGTACGCATAAATTCTTTTGCCGGCAACATCGCTTCTACGGAACTTAAAGACTGTTTGGTTATTATTACTTCGCCCATTGTAAAGATCTTTATATAATCTTTCATACTTTCTATATAAAGTATATCCTGCAGCATCACTTTAATCATTTTTCTTTCCGACCTGAAGTAAACAAAATTCTCCTCTTTAGCAGGTTCCACCGGTTGCCTTATCTCGAACTTAGCGTGTCCTTTAAAAAGAAATGCTTTGTTCACCGCTTTTATAAACCTATCAAACTTAATGGGCTTCAGTAAATAATCAATTACGTCAAGATCGTAGCCTTCCAGCGCATACTCGCTGTAAGCAGTGGTGAAGATTACCGGCGGCGGATTCCTGATCGCTTTTAGAAAATCATTGCCATTCATTTGTGGCATCTTAATATCGAGGAAAATAAGATCAACCGCTTTCTGTTGTAATAAGGCAATTGATTGCAAAGCATTACCGCATTCGCCTGCGAGTTCAATTACGGGCACTTCATTAATGTACCTCCTTATGATGTCGCGTGCAGGCGGCTCATCATCAATCACCAGGCATTTCAGTAAGTCGGGATTATCCATAGGTCATTATTTTTCGTGGTTTCATCGAAAGATTTTTGCTCATTGGTTTTACTACAATTAACTTCAATTTTAAGTCAACAATGAATACTTCTTCATCATCCTTAATATCGATGGTATGCTTGCCGGGATATAACAACTCCAACCGCTTTCTCACATTTTCAATACCAATACCACCATGTGTGTGATCTTTTGTACTGGTATTATTTAATTTACCATTTACCAGTTTCACATACATTTCATCCCCATTAAAATTAATATTGATATTGAGCCATGGCTGCTCTATTACCTGGCTCGTTCCGTGTTTAAAACTATTCTCCACTAAAGGCAACAATAACAATGGCGCTATAAATAATTCCTCTGAAGCTCCTGAAATATTCAGGCTGATATCGGGCTTATTTCCATAGCGGATTTTTTCAAGTGTGATATAGTTTTTAATCATTCTTATTTCCTGCTGCACGGAAATAAATTCCTGGTTACACTCATATAAAATGTTTCGCAGAAGATCCGATAGCCCCAGCACAAGTTTTGAAGCAACCGGCGAAACATTTTGCGTATAAGAATAAATATTATTAAGCGTGTTGAACAGGAAGTGCGGATGCACCTGTGCTTTTAATAACTGCAATTGCGATTCAGTGTTCTCCTTTTGTAGCTGGAGGTTGCGTTGTTCTTTCAAATAAAGGATCTTCATAAGCTTGATAGCCGCAGCCAACCCTCCTATCGTAATACCCCCGCGTAACCCGGCCAGCAGCGAAAGAAAAAAACTCATTCTTAGTGTTTCTAATCCGGGAAATAAAATCACCCTCATCTGGTATAAAAGGTAAACCCCAATTAAAGCGGAAATAGCAGCAGTAAGTAAAAACAAGATAATTACAGCAACAGCCGTTAAAAGATATTTGCCTCTTAACAATAATACAGGCACCACAAAATACATTAAAGTATATGCCAGGAACATATGCGGAACCAGGTAAGCAAAAGCTTCCAGGCTGGTAACCACAAATTTGTTGAGCGTAGTAGTGTTGGCCAGTACCGGCGCAAAAGAATATAATAAGCTTTCAAAAGCCCACCAGCAAAACCAAAAAACAAAATGCCTTTGCAGCCGGTATCTATTAGAAAATATGAAAGGATAATTAGTCATACCAGGTTATAAATTAATTCAATTTTTGGCCTTTTAATAAAATAACGGGATTAAATACTTGTGCGGCTACCCGGGTTTTTAAAAGGCAATTTCAAGTGATTAAAATGCATTTTGCTTTGCCTGCAACACAAGTGTCTTTCACTCTTTATTTTTTAAGACTGTTTTTACAAGCGGATAGTTCTCCTTGAATTTTAGAGATGATGCCCATAAAGTTTGCTCAACTTTTTTGTTCAGCTTTCTTTTGATCGCTTTTCTCCTTGTATTGATGCGCCTGCCTTCCATTTTTCCTGAATAAACCAATGAGTCAAAATCGTTGTATATATAGACAATATTTGTTTTGGGTGTATGGATGTTGCTTTCAATTACCCAATACCCGCTTTGAGTCCGGGCATTTAGCGGCGGTGTGTTGTTGTCTTGTGCTGACCCGGCCAATGAGGCTGAAATTAACCAGGCCATCAGTACCGATATCTTTAAATGGCGTTTCATAACAAAATATTTAAGGTGAACGAATTTTATTTACTCAACCGAAATTACCGTTGACAGTAACCCGAAATATGTATAGTAGCCAAACAGACTCTTAACGTGGTTATACAATCAGAAAAAGGAGATAAAAAAATACTGTGACGACTAAAAAGTTCCATTTCATTCGAAAGAGATTTACTTTAAATTCGAAAAATCGTAACAACAAAATGGCAGGGTTTCCAGGTAAGCACAATTCCCCGGGGCGGCAGCGGGTTTTAAAATACGACAGGAATTTTCGGCTAGGCGTAACCGTTTAGCAATTACAGCGGTCTGCAATAATAAACTTCCTCAAAAATATTTGGCGAAATGTTTACATGCAATTATAAAAATTGTTACTTTCAGATTTCATTACGATTCTTGAACAGATGATCCATCCGGAATTAACTATTGTTTGCAACAATTGCTCATTAACCACTTATAAAAATATACTGCTACATGGACACAATTAACCGTAAACAGCTCTTTTTGGCAAGTCGCATTGCACTGATTGTAACTGCTATGACTTTTGCCTTTAGATCCTCGCTGACCCTGGTATGGGGAACTCAATTTCATTTGACCAACGAGGAACTTGGTTGGGTATTTAGTCCCGCATTTTGGGGGTTTACACTAGCCATGATCTTTGGCGGCCCGCTATGTGATATTATTGGGATGAAACGCCTGTTGGGTTTTGCATTCATCGGGCACGTTGCCGGTGTTATTATGTACCTGGTAGCGAAGGATGCAACCATGTTATTTATCGGTACTGTATTTATTGGGGTCGGTAACGGCATGGTAGAGGCTGCCTGTAATCCACTCACCGTTACTTTATTTCCTGAAAATAAAACGACCATGCTGAACCGCTTCCATGTTTGGTTCCCCGGAGGAATCGTTATTGGCGGATTGCTTTCTTATTTTATGATTGATAAAATGCAACTCGACTGGCGAATTTTGATTGCAACATTGTTAATACCTGCTGTTATCTATGGCTATATGTTTTTTAAATTAAAATTACCTCAAACGGAACGTGTAACCAGTGGCGTTAGTACCAAACAAATGTTTTCAGCATGCTTACATCCGCTATTTATCATTATGGTAATTTGTATGATGATGACCGGTGCAACCGAGCTTGGCACGAACACATGGATTGTCTCGTTATTACAGGGAGCTAATGTTTCTGCAATATTGGTGCTTGTATTTATTAATGGTCTAATGGCTTTGGGACGTTCGTTCGCGGGTCCTGTTGTACATCGCATGAATCCAAATGGCATGCTGATATTTTCTTCATTATTCGCAGGTATCGGGTTAATATTATTGAGCATGATAAGCGGGCCGGCAGCTTTTGGAGCGGCTTTTGTTTTTGCACTTGGCGTTTGTTTTTTCTGGCCAACCATGTTAGGTTTTGTATCAGAATATCTTCCCAAGACAGGCGCTCTGGGGTTATCCATTATGGGCGGAGCCGGAATGTTTTCCACGTCACTCGTTGTTCCCATAATGGGGCATTGGTACGATAATTTCAAGGCCGTAGCTATTAATTCCGGTGCCACCGAGGCTGCCGCAGATGCTACTGCTGGCTCCAGCACTTTTTTAAAAGTAGCCATCATGCCAGCCATTTTATTGGTGGTATTTATCATTATATATTTCTCAAGAAAAAAATTCTACAAAAATCATCATGATAGTAAGGCTGCTGCGAAAGGTGCTGCGGAAGCGATTGCGTGATGTAGAAATAGAGAGAGAGTTATGGTTTAATTGTTTTGCCTGGCATTGGGTGAAAGATGCAATCTGTAGTAATTATGCAGCTTGTGCTTTCTATACTTTGGCTCAACGCAATGAGAGTAATTCTCTTGTTTATTAATTGGTGACGAACCTAACTAATACCTAATTCAACATCAGATACTCATCCATGCAAATTTTTATTCTGATTACTTTCCCATCTTTCTTAATTTCATTCTTCAATCATTTCACATGAAGAAAATATTTCTTTCTCTTGCCATAATGGTCTGCCTTTTCTCTTTTGTTAATGCCCAAACAGACAGTCTCCTTCTTTATAAAAAAACTAGTGTGATGATTCCAATGAGGGATGGGGTAAAGCTCTATACAGTAGTTCTTGCCCCGGTTAATGCAAGAGAGCCTTCACCCTTTTTGATTGAGCGTACACCTTATGGCGCCGATCTTCCAATTCCGGATGATAGTGTGATTAACATTCCCAAAAGATCGTACTTGTATTCACTGGCATCAGGAGGATACATTTTTATATTCCAGGATATCCGTGGAAAATACAAAAGCGAAGGAAAGATGCAAATTCATCAACCTTTAATTCATGAAACACAAAAAGGAGCAATAGATGAAAGCACGGACACCTACGATGCTATTGACTGGCTGCTGAAGAATATTCCCAATAACAATGGGAAAGCAGGTATCTATGGAATTTCTTATCCGGGGTGGCTGGCATTGGTTGGCTCTGTTGATCCGCATCCGGCATTAAAAGCCGCTTCAGAACAGGCGTGTATGGGTGATCTTTTTTTAGGAGATGACTTTCATCATAACGGCGCCTTTCGTTTGAGCTATGGAATGGAATACACTTATGAAGTGGAACATGATAAAACAACAACCAGTGATTTTCCCTTACCCCAATTTGATTTGTTTGATTGGTATCTCCATTTAGGCTCACTGTCAAACGTAAACGAAAAATATTTTCATAACACCATCCCTACCTGGAACAATTTTGTGAAACACCCAAACTATGATTCCTTCTGGCAAAAAAACTCGCCGCTCAGTTATGTAAAATATCCTCAAATACCCCAACTACATGTAGGTGGATATTTCGACCAGGAAGATATTAATGGCCCGCAGCTGATGTATGAACACATGGAAAAGAAAGACACCTTCAATCGCAATCATATTGTATTGGGACCATGGAATCACGGTCAATGGGGCGGCGGCAAGGGCGACAGCCTTGGTAAAATATCCTTTGAAAGTAATACAGGTGTTTGGTTTCGGGAATTACAAAAGAGATGGTTTGATTATTACCTGAAAGGAATTGGCGATGGAAAATTTGATGAAGCCTACTGCTTTCAAACCGGAACCGACGAATGGAAAACGTATAACACCTGGCCACCTAAAGAAGCAACGGTAAAAAAATTATTTGCTTCGGAAAATAATAAGGCTTCGTTTACGGCTCCCGTTAGTGACAATGGAAAAATAAGTTTTACCAGCGATCCTGCTCATCCAATACCATACAGAACCTTACCCATAGAAGCAACCTACGGAAAAGGAAGCCGGTGGCGGCCGTGGCAGGTAGAAGATCAACGCTTTATTTACACAAGACCAGATGTAATAAGTTTCACAATGGATTCTCTTGCTGAAGATTTAACCGTTACCGGTAAAATCACAGCGCACCTTTTTGCAAGTACCACCGGAACGGACGCCGACTGGATTGTCAAACTAATTGATGTATATCCTGATTTTGATCAGAAAAATATTCTAATGAGTCAATACCAATTGCCTGTCGCCATGGAAGTATTCAGGGGACGATTCAGGAAGAGTTTTTCAAAGCCGGAAGCATTGGTGCCCAACAAACCTGAAGAATTTATAATTGACTTACACGACATCAACCATGTTTTTTTAAAGGGGCATAAAATTATGATACAAGTGCAGAGCACCTGGTTTCCCCTGATAGACAGAAATCCCCAAAAGTTTATTCCCAATATTTTTGAAGCAAAAGAAAGTGATTTTATAAAAGCAACGCATACGATTTACTTTACCAAAAAATATCCTACCTATATTGAGTTACCGGTAATGACTAAATGATGTTTTACCTGTAACATTTCTTAACCATTGATTCTACTTCGGTGGGCCAACCGGCAGAAAAATTTCTTGCGATGAGTGTCTTTTCATCTTCACCTGCTATCCTGCCGAGTAAAACAAAAGAGGTTAATGAATGGCCCCTGTCTTCCCATTTAGCCATTTCAATAATTGAAGGAAGCGCCTGTTGTTTTATCTCATTCAATAAGCTTCGATCGCGACTTTGAGTTAACTGCATTAACACCATTGCTCCCTTATTTCTATCTGTCCAGACTATTGAAGTAATCATTCTAATAAAAGGCCTGGCGGGAACCGAAATTTTTAATCCGGGATGCAATGCAAGATAGCCTGCCAGCACCCCGAGCGCCCTGGTGGCATTATTTCTTACTTCATCGTCCGGGTCATCGATGGCATTTAACAAACAGTCAACCACAGTTTTCCTGTCGAGCGAATAGGCAATTATTTCGGCGGCAGCTGCCCGTTCAGACGCATTTGCTGACTTTTTTAAAACATTGGCCAATATTGAAAAATTGTCCCGGGCAAAACCAAGAAATTTATTCTGCTCTTTTCGTATAGGCATATACGTGGCTAAGGCATAGCCATTGGAATCATCTTCAGTGGCATGGCCGCTCCTAATTGCCACCTCTAATTGATCTTCTATACTCTTGTAAGCAGCCATCATATATCCGGGCAAAGCAATTTTTTGTTTTGGAGCATTCCTGTATTTTAAAATACAGGAGTCGGATTCACCAATACCTATAAATAGCATCAGGTTATTGGCAGTATCGCAGCAAACAGGATTAACAGATGCGTGTTTAACTCCGGGTATCTGCTCCAATTTTAGCGTCGCACCTTGTTGTTTTAAATTTTTTATGCTAACACTGTCGCCCACTTTCAATCCTAAACGTTCCGGGACTAAACCAGCATCTACTTTCCTGTTACCATAAACATCAAGGGTTCCTATTTTAAATGATTGTGCAAAAATTATTTTATGAAACAACAGCGTAACTACCAGAAGCAAAAAGCAAGGTGAGTGATGCATAATTAATTATTTAATCCCTTCACGAAATCTAACTTTATTTACAATTTATTACGTCCATGCTTTTGTTAAAAACCGCAACCAATTGCCATGCATGATATTTTCTACATCTTCTTTCGAGTAACCTCTCTTATAAAACAGGGAAGGTAGTCTTTGCAGATCAGCAATAGTTTCCAGGTCGTAAGGACACTGCTCTCGTCCGTACCCGCCATCGAGATCAGTACCAACGCCTATGTGCAAGGCGTTTCCGGCGATCTGGCAAATGTGATCATAGTGATCCATAATTTTTTCAAGATTGCAATGCATTTCTTTTGGCATAGATACGCCACGCTGCCAGTTGGGAACCATCATCCAGGCATCCAATGCGCCACCTATTACCGCATCTCTTTCAATCAATGCCTTTATTTGATCATCGCTAAACTGGCGGTTATGATTTACGATCGATCGAACATTATTGTGGCTGGCCCATACGTGACCATTAAAATTATCAAGTGCCTGCCAGAAAGCATCATCACATAAATGTGTTGCATCTAAAATAATATTGAGCCTTTCCATTTCTTTCAACAAGGCTATGCCGTTAGAACGCATCATTCCCTGGCTATCGGTTCCATTTGCATAACGGCCTTCGCCATAATGGGCAGGCCCTAGCGCACGCAAACCATAATTCCAGGCACGCTCTAAATGCTCAATTGTTACTAGCGAATCTGCCCCTTCAAGACTTAAAACATAACCAATGGGTTTTTGCTGCTTATTGTTTCCTTCTTGCCATAAAGCAACATGTTTTTGAAGTGATGAGAGATTACTGATCTGTATCATTTCTCCGGATTCTTCCATTGCTTTGTACCAGGCAAGTTGCCCTTGCGTTTGTGCCCAGGCCTGGTCAGGCGAATGCCATCCCGGCAAAGGATTTGAAGCAGAAACATAACGGGCGATTTGTGTAGCAACAACTAATCCTACATTTCCTTTACGCAATTCAGGGAGGGAAATCGTTGCATTTCCCCGGTCAGGCTTGTCCGTTAGTCCCCGCTCTCTTTCATTAATTTCAGAAAGCGGTTTTCTTAAATCACGGTTCCATTCCATTGCATTCATGCTAAGATCAAGGTGGGCATCAACTATAAACATATAGTGTAGGTTGAAATTTATCTAGTCACTTAAATATTAATCTTCCTGTCTCTTGCAATGATTTTCCATTCATCAACTACTTTGTTATTCTCAACAACCAATGCTCTTTCGTACAAGGCTACAGTCGGACAAATATGATAAGGCAATCCATATAGTACATCACCGATTTTATAATTATGATCCGGCGGCGCTTCGGCCACCAGGTGTTCCTCACTTTGGCCGGTAAACTTTAATTCAGGTGCATTTAAAAAATACGCACGTTTCTCTAATATGTTCTCCGCCGCGATCGATTTATGCCCAAGGTCGAGACACAATTTTGTTTGAGATGGTAAAGAGATCACCCGGCTTAGTACTAACGCCGCAGGGATAAACGATTGTTCTTTGCAGGTAACCAGGTAACCATTATCCCAATAAATAAATGTGCCGGGACTGCATTCAATTTCTTTTCTTTTAGCATGAATTGGAAACGTAGGCGATCCACCGGCGACAATAACAGGTTTCGTTAATCCATCATTCAACAAAATATTTTGCATTTGTATCACCGGCTCAAAGGCAGCATCACACTCAATACTGCGTTGCTCAATATCCGGATTGCGAATATGACCGTCGTAAGCATGCAACCCAACAGTCCGAATTCCCGCAATATGATTGCAGTTCTTGTAAAGCTCTATTGCATCATTACCTGGCGCAATTCCCGTGCGGTTCATACCAACATTTAAATCAATATAAACAGGAATTAAAATATTGTTAGCTTCCGCTTCATCGCCAATTTCTTTTGCTGAAATAATATTATCAGCAATACAGGAAAACTTTGTTAATGGATATTTTGTTATGACTTCGATGAAACGTTTCAACTTTGGTTTAGTCGGCTGATAGGCGAGCAAAACATCGGGTGCTGAACATAAACCGAGCATTTCAGCTTCTGCAATTGTAGCACATTTAAATTTGTGCACGCCCGCTTTCATCATTAACAAAACCGCTTCCTTCACTTTATGTGTTTTAACATGCGGACGCAATCTCTTCACGTCGTCAATCATCGAAAGCATTGTGCTGATGTTTTCGAGTACTCTTTTACGATAGATAACCAAGGCGGGTGAATCAATCGTATCGATATCATTTATGAGGTACCAGTTGTTGTCCATTATAGCCGGGTTATTCATGTTACTGGTTAATACAATTCAAATAAGGCTTCTATTTCAACCGGAATATTTCCGGGCAACGAGCCCATGCCTACGGCGCTCCGCACGCCCACTCCATTTTCTTCACCCCATACTTTTTTAAACAATTCGCTGCAACCATTAATAACGTCAGGATGTTTTTCAAAATCAGGTGTACAACCTACCATTCCTAAAACTTTAATTACACGTTTTACTTTATTGAGGCTGCCGAGATTAGTTACTATTGTTGAAAGAATTGTTAAGCCAACCTGTTGCGCTGCATTCTTTCCTTCTTCAATATCAAGGGTATCACCCACTCTTCCTGTAATTAAGGTTCCGTTGTTTTTAACCGGCCCGTGCCCTGACACATATAAATGATTTCCATCGATAAGAAATGGTTTATACACTCCCATAGGCGTTGGCGCCGGCGGAAGCGTTAGTCCCGTTTCTATAAAATTTTGTGAAGCATTGTTATTTTCCATAAATAAGTTTAAAGTGTTATACAAAGAGATTCAAAATTAATACACCCGCCAATCCCACTACAGAAATAATTGATTCCATAAGTGTCCATGAGCGAAAAGTATCTTTTAGGCTAAGGTTAAAATATTCTTTGAACATCCAGAAACCAGAATCATTTACGTGTGAACAGGCAAGGCTTCCTGCTCCTATAGATAGCACCATTAAACAGGGATTAACATGGCTTGCAGTGATTATAGGTGCCAAAATTCCTGCCGTGGTAAGACCTGCCACTGTAGCCGACCCAATACAAATCCTTATAATGGCAGCAATAATCCATGCGAGCACCAATGGAGGTATATTTACTCCATTCAACTGCGAAGCGATATGCTCGCTTACGCCACTATCTGTCAATACCTGTTTTAATGCGCCCGCGCTGCCGATGATCAGCAATATCACCGCAATGTCTTTCACGGCATCTGCATAAATCATCATAACATTCTTAATGGTAATTCCCTGTTTTACGCCGAGCGTGTAGGTGGCTACCGCCAACGCAATAATCATAACAACGGCAGGGTCTCCTACAAAAGAAATAATGCGGCCAAACATAGTATCTTTTGCAATAACCTGTAGCAACAGCGTGGAAATCATAAGAAGGAACACCGGTAAAAGCGCCGACAGGAAACTACTAACGCCACCAGGTAAACGCTCTTTCGGCAACGTCTTTCCACGAAAAGTCTCAAGGGGTTCTGAATGAATTTTCTTTAACGACCTCGCAAAAACAGGACCTGCAATAATTATTGCCGGCACTGAAATGATGAGCCCATAGATTAATGTCAACCCTATATTGGCGTGGAATTGAACCGCCAATGCTGTAGGCGCCGGATGCGGCGGCAGGAAACCAAAAGTAACAGATAACGCCGCCAGCATGGGTAAGCCGATATATACGGCAGGTAATTTATATTGATAAACAACAGAAAATATTAAAGGCACCAGTAACACAAAGCCAACGCCATAAAATAATGGAATACCCACTATAAAACCAGTAACCACCAGTGCCCATTGAATATGTTTCTCGCCAAAAGCCGTCATCATTACCGCTGCAATTTTTTGGGCGGCACCACTATCCGCTACTAATTTGCCGAGCATGGCGCCGAGGGCAATTATAATAACCAGTGAACCCAGCGTGTCTCCTACTCCTTTTTGCACTGACGCAACGACCTGGTCAAAAGGAATTCCTAATAAAAGACCGGCAGCAATTGATACAACTAAAAAGGCGAGAAAGGGATTTATTTTTCCCCACGTAATCATCAACACGAGGCCTGCAATGCACAAAATAATAACCAGGAAAGTCATCGGCAATTTTTATTAAATGTATTTATAAATACGTTTCAATTTATTTTATTTTTATTAAGATATAAATCATCAACCGAAAATCACTTTACTTTATCAAAAAAAAGAATGAACGTACAACAATCTTACAACTACTGGGCTGAACAATACGATACTAATGGTAACAAAACAAGAGACCTTGAAGCACTTGCCTTGCGAAATACGTTATCAAATATTTCATTTGATTCAGTTTTGGAAATTGGCTGCGGCACGGGCAAAAATACGACATGGCTACTCGAAAAAGCTAAGCAGGTTACAGCCATTGACCTTTCAGAAAAAATGCTTGCAAAAGCAAAAGAAAAAATAAGCGCAACGCATGTTCAATTTTTACAAGCTGATATAACGATAGGGTGGACATTTACTAATCTGCTATACGACCTGGTCAGTTTTAGCCTTGTGCTGGAGCATATTCAAAATCTCGATCACATTTTTAATGAAGTTTCCAAAAAATTGAACACAGGCGCACATGTTTATATCGGCGAACTGCATCCATTTAAGCAATACACCGGTACAAAGGCACGGTTTAACATCGAAGATGGTCAGCACGTAGTTACGTGTTATAATCATCACATTTCAGAATTTATCCATTCTGCAAAAAAATTTGGAATGATGCCCATTGATATTGACGAATATTTTGACGATGATGATGAAAATGCAATACCCAGAATTCTTTCTATACTATTAAGAAAGTAGTCTGGCTACTACCCAATCTATTAACATCTTAAACAAATTTTTATGGCAAAAGATGCGAAAATTCCGGAAAATTATCAAACAGTAATGCCTTACCTGATCGTAAAAAATGCAAAACAATTTATTTCATTTATGCAAATTGTATTTGGTGCAACGGAAACTTATAATGCAATGAGAGATGAATATACTATTATGCATGCTGAAATAATGATTGGCGGGAGCACGATTATGTTGGCAGACAGCACGGATGTTTATGGAGTGCTAAATGCCGGCATGTTTATTTATGTTGAGGATGCGGATGAAACTTTCAAAAAATCAATTAACAACGGTGGAACTGTGATATCTGAATTGGCCAATCAAAGTTATGGCCGAAGCGGCGGCGTAAAGGATCCTTTTGGAAATACGTGGTGGATTACTTCGGTTAGCAGGCATTGAAGGCACAAGTGAAACATAATTAAAAGAACTTTTTCTACCGAAATTTTATTTCTTTGTAACAAACATATTATATGGAACAAA
Source organism: Ginsengibacter sp. (assembly GCF_057362405.1). Lineage (NCBI taxonomy): Bacteria > Pseudomonadati > Bacteroidota > Chitinophagia > Chitinophagales > Chitinophagaceae > Ginsengibacter > Ginsengibacter sp. The sequence continues at coordinate 16,773 of NZ_JBMQQG010000146.1, read as the reverse complement.
CACTGTTAGGAATTGGAACAAGACTGCAACATACCATTCATGGGCCTGGAGTAATTGTAGGCATTCGTTACGCTACTTACCTTGTATCATTTATACATCACGGCATTATCGAAATTGATAAAACAGAGAGCAAGCTGGACGATATTCAACCTGAAAATGTAACTGAAGAAATAGAGACCAATTCTAATGTAGAGAAATCATTATTAAAAATATTGCGTTTATGGGGCGACGTTAGCGAAATCGTGAAATTGGGTGACAGATGGGTTGGCGGAACAATGCTATTACAACCCAAAGACCATTCCTTAAAACCAAAAGAAATTCCAATAGAGATTTTCTTTCATAAAATAGTTATGGCACGAGACAGGCTTCGCGTGCTGGAACAAAATATCAACAGCAATAAAAATCTTACCGACGAAGAAAAGGTAAACCTGCAACAATACATCACACGCATCTACGGTTCTTTCACAACATTTAATGTGTTGTTTAAAAATAAAGAACATTGGTTTGTAGGAGATAAACCGGGGCAGGATTAGATGGTGAATTACCAGAAACGATATATCACACAAAGTCACAAATAGTACCAATTATATTTCTTTGTGTTCCTCGTGCCTTAGTGGGAAATAATCAACTAACGTGTTTTTCTCTTTTAAAAAGATCAATCGTTTTGTTAGTTATAAGAGGACGTGCCCAAAAACCTATGCTGAGAATATATCCCATGGTTATATAGATGAAAAGCATACCTGACCGAAGCCCGAAGTGATCACCAAGCCAGCCGATGATCAAAGGAATTACCGCACCGCCGATAATGCCGGTAACGAGTATGCCCGCAAATGAGCCATGATGCTCTTTAACTGAATTTAATGCCAATGAAAAAATACCAGGATACATTACCGATGCAAAGAAGCCAACTAACGGGAAAGCTATAAGCGAAATTTTAGCAGACCCATAAAGCGCCAGGGTTAAACTTGCCAACGCAAGCAAAGTAAAACCGATTAATACCTTTCGCTGATCCATAATTTTCAGAAGCAATAATCCAATAACGCCACCTGCCGTCATCAATCCCCAGAAATAAGCAACGGCATCAGCCCCTGTCGTCTGCGGATCGTAACCATGATAAGTATATAAGAATTGAGAGATCCAGTTTGCAACGCCTTGTTCTGTACCCACATAACAAAATATTCCGATAAAGTAAAGAATAACAACGGGCTTTTTGAACAACATTATATGCGTTTGTAGAGCCCCCGCTTTCTCATCTGTATTCAATTCTACTTTGGGAAATTTTGAAAATAAAATAATAAGAATCATCAGCAGGCATATAACAGTAAACAGCCAGTAAAGCGATATCCAGGGTAAATCAGCAGGAACAAAAGAACTAAAGACACTTAGAAAGCTACCTCGTGCATTTTCACTGTTATTGAGATGCAAAACAAAATAAGAATATACGCCGGGGCTAATAAAAGAAGCGATACCAAAAATCAACTGAGCCATCACGGAATTAAATGAATAATGCTCTTCACCACCCGATGTGCGCAACAAAGGATTGATTACAACCTGCAACATGGCCATTCCGGAACCTATAAGAAAGAGAGAGATCACAGCCGTTAAATAGTTGGGAACTAACGCTAATAAGAGAGCTCCAAAGAAAGCCACGATAAATCCTGTTATCATGATCCTCTTCTCTTTATATTTTTCCACCAGCATTCCTGTGGGAATAGAAACCACCCCATAAGCAATAAAAAAAGCGAATGGAAGCAATGCTACCAATGTAAGGCTTAGATGAAATCCCTTAATGATATCGGGCATTAAAGGCCCTATAATATTTGTAAGAAAAGAAATTACGAAAAATGTAAGCATGATGAGACTTACAATATAATAGTTACGTTTCATGATGATGGCTTCATCCCAACCCCTCTACAAATGAGAGTGAACTGGATACTCACGAGTTTTTTAAGTAGGTTATTTTATAATTTTAATTCTCCCCAGCCTTGCCGGTATTCTCTTTTTACAAATTGATTGCCAGCTTCAAAATTGGTAATCCTCATATTGGCACCATCCCATTTATAAGTAATATAACGACCGGGTGTTGTTATATCTTCCACATCTCCATAAACCGGGTCGTGTCTTTTTACCTTGTTGCGGATATTGAAACTGCGCAAAAGTAAGTTACCCATGAGCACGGTCTCAGTTAACGGTCCCGCATACCCTACAAAAGGCGAATCCACTTCCATGTTGCCATAACCGGCAATACATGCATCAATCCATTGCCACCAATGTCCATCCATTCCACCTTCTATCCGTGGATATTTCTTAGGAACATTTACATCTTTATTCAATGAAAGCGGGAGTAATCGGGGATGACTGCCACCCCAACCGCAGGAAACTTTTCCTTTTGTTCCGATAAATAAGGAGCCGCCTTCAAAATCATTTTCCTCAGGCACATCACACAATGCCTCATTCATATTTACATCCGGATCAAGTTCATCGGGCCGGTCGGGAACCATACCGCCATCCATCCAATATAATTTCAATTCATGTCCGTCTTTCAAAATAAATTTATAGCGAAGCTTACTTGACACCGGAATACTTTCAGGATAATCACTTTCCTGGAAGATGCCCGAAAAAATAGTGCTAGCACTGCACGTTACCTCTGTTGGATAGCCCAGTTCCAATAACTTAAATGCAGGCCCAATAATGTGGCAAGCCATATCACCCAAAGCCCCGGTACCAAAACGCCACCATCCGCGCCAATTAAAGGGAACAAGATTATCAAAGTACTCAGTCTGTTGAGCTGTCCCGAGCCATAAATCCCATTTTAATTCTTTGGGAACCGGCGGTCGGTCTTTTGGCCAGGGAATTCCCTGAGGCCACACGGGACGGTTAGTCCAATTGTAAACACTGGTTATATCGCCAATCAAACCAGCTTCAAACCATTCTCGCATTGTTCTCATGCCATCGCAGGATGCGCCCTGGTCGCCCATTTGCGTAACTACCTTATATTTTTCCGCCGCCTGCGTGAGAATGCGTGCTTCATAAATATCATGCGTTAATGGCTTTTGTAAATACAAGTGTTTTTTTAATTGCATCGCACTTAATCCGACAATAGCATGATTATGATCGGGAATGGCAACCGAAACAGCATCAAAATGTTTACTTTCTTTTTCGAACATTTCCCGCCAGTCATAATAAAATTTTGCATTGGGAAATTCTTTACGGCGTGGCGCCGCCATGCGATCATCCACGTCGCATAAAAAAGAAATTACTGCATTTTTTTTTGGAGCCGTTGCATAATGATGAATGTCATTTTCTGCTTCACCTCCGCAGCCGACGGCTGCTATATATAATTTATCACTTGGGGCTACGAAGCCCTTTCCGCCCAATACGTGGCGGGGAACAATAGAAAATGCCGCCGCTGTTAAGCCGGTATTTTTAATAAATTCTCCACGGCTGATATTCTTTTTATCCGGAGTTTTATTGTCTTCCATAAATGTTATGTTTTGATTACACGAATTTTTTGGCACGAATTACACGAATTAAAATAAATAAACTAACGTAATAGTGTAAACGAATCTATTTTACAGGTTGCCTGCAACTAAAAATTCGTGCAATTCGTGTAATTAGATTTAATTAGTGTGATGAATTTATAATTTCCTGATCTTAATATTGCGATACCACAATTTTCCATTTTCAGTTCCCTGGAAAGAAATATGCCCTTTCTTGTAGGTCCCGAATCCAGGCCATTCAACAAACTTGCTGTTCTTAATCATATCACGCCAATGATCGTCCCACATTTGGGTGTCAATGGTTTTATGACCATTCATAAAAAAGGTAAGATGGCCGTCTTTGGCAATTATTTCGTACTGGTTCCACCGGCCGCCTTTATTTACCCATTCTGTATCGGCAGATATTAAATCATATAAATCGCCAGCCCTGCATTTCAGTATGCGTCCGTCATCGTTACAGGCCAAATCAGCTATCTGCATTTCAGGTCCTGACTCATAAGTGTTTTTAAACTGTGGAGATTCATGCACATAAAACATGACACCGCTATTGGCGCATGGTTCCATTTTCCATTCAACTTTAAGATCGAAATTTTCGTATTCGTCATTAGTTACCAGGTCAGCATAATCGTCATAAACACTTTTGTTATTTTTATTGAGAAAGATCATGCCGTCCTGTACCTGCCAGGCTTTACCGGCAACTTTTTCCAGGTAGGAGTGCCAGCCAACCAAATCTTTTCCATTGAAAAGAAGTTTCCACCCTTGCTGTGTTTCTTTTTGGGAAAGCGTGTTGGGTATTTGCTGACTAAAGGAAAGATTTGAAAACAAAATTGCAGCAATCAATAAGATTACCCGTGAAGGACTTTTTACAAGCATCGTTGATTATTTATTTCGAAGGTAATTACTTACTATTTACAAGAAAAATAATTATCCCGTAACATTGAAAACAGTCCCCGCAATATGGGGACTACTGTTCACATTAATTTTTCGCAGCCTTTGCTTTTAATTCACCAACAGAAACTGTCATCATTCTCCCGATCGGTTTTCCATTTCTATATGTAATCAGCTTAACTTGCACCGCATCCTCCGGCACAATAACGGGTTCCGTATATTTCGGGTAAAAATTATCCGGAAACGAATTATCAAATGTATAATAGATATCGAGGCCATCAATTTCAGTACTTAGTTCGAGAATCAATTTCTTATCGGGCGACTCACTTGCGTTGATAATGGGATCGTACATGCTGGGAGCATATTTTATCTGGGCGACATCATACCTTGCAAAATGTTTTTCAACCCTGGTAACAAAATTGTTCCAGTTTTTATTTTCTTTTTGCGACCAAACATCTTCTGCAATCGCAAATGCTCTTGGCCAAGTCATATACTCTGCGTGCCGCATATTATACACCTGCTCCGTCCATAAATTTGCCTGGCCGCCTTTTATATATTTTGGATCCACACCATCGGGCAAGGGTTCAAATTGATATGATTTCTTTAACCGCAAGGTTGCGTAGATATGGGGCTCCATAGCAGAATCACCCTGCATATAATCGATATAGGCAAAATCAGTAGGGCTCATCACCACATCGTGGCCCATTTTAGCTGCTTTTATTCCACCGTCCATTCCCCGCCAGCTCATCACCACAGCATTTGGCGCCAAACCTCCTTCGAGAATTTCATCCCAACCCATAAACTTTTTACCTTTTGATTCTACAATTTTTTCGACACGTTTTTCAAAATAACTTTGTACTTCTTCCATATTTTTTAGCCCTTCCTTTTTCATCAGGGCTTTAATGGCTTCACTCTTTTCCCAAAAAGTTTTAAATGTTTCATCGCCTCCCATATGTATATATTCAAATGGGAATAGTTTCGCCACCTCAGTTAATACCTTATCCAAAAACGTGTACACGTTCTCGTTAGCCGGGCAAAGATTGTCATCATATAAGGCAGTGTGCGTATCCCAGTCTTTAATTTCTTCTCCTGAAGCCACGCCGATATTTTTTACACCGCCCGAACAGGATAGTTCCGGGTAAGCAGCGATGGCAGCAAGGCTATGGCCTGGTACATCTATTTCAGGTAAAATATTTACAAACCTGTCCTTTGCATATTGAACAATTTCTTTAATATCATCCTGCGTGTAAAAGCCGCCATAGGTGCGGGGCTCATCTGGTTTAGGCACAGAAAACGTTCCGAAATAGCCCACCTTCTTTACGTTCCACGCACCAACCTCAGTTAGCTTCGGTAAACTTTTTATTTCTATACGCCATCCTTCATCATCCGTTAAATGAAGATGAAGCAGGTTATACTTATAGCGAACCATTTCATCAATATATTTCTCCACGTCTTCTTTTGTGAAGAAATGACGTGCCACATCAAACATTAATCCTCTCCAGCCAAACCGTGGATAATCTGTTATATCAACACAGGGAGCTTCCCATTTAATGTTGGGAACAGGTGATTTACTTTCTATTTCTTTTGGAAACAATTGTACAAGCGTTTGCACACCGTAAAATAAACCTGCTGCATCATTAGCTTTTATAATAATATGGGCGGGAGTAACTGATAAATTATACCCTTCCTTGCCAATGATATCATCTTCTTTTTTATTTAATATCAATTGAACCGTTGCGTTACCACTTGAATTGGCCACAGACACAGGAATGCCGGTGGGCGTTGACAAACGATCGCTTAAAAAAGCAATCACCTGTTTCATTTGCGGTTCTGACGGCGCCACGATCGATATCGTTTGTGGCAACAAAAAATGACCTGTATTTTTTACAACTTTTACCGGTTGCGGTATTATTGCAATTTGATTCGTATCATTCTGGGCGAATGATGTTACAGAAATAAAACATAAACACAGGAACAAACAATTAAATTTCATAGAAGGTTATTTAAAAATGATTTTAATAAACAAGAAGTGTTTTATTAAAATAGTTAAGCAATAAATTAATTTCATTTAAAAATAAGTAAACTTACGGCAGCAGCCGTAAATGAAAGGGATATTATATTAACCGAGAAGGGGAAATTTATCGTAGCTGTTACTGGGTCCGGCGAAAGGGTTTATTTTTTTAAGCCTTTTAATTCGATGCGAACGTTTTCCCGGCAAGGCTTTCCAAATTCCTGCTCGAGATTTCTTTCGCTGTTAATCGTTTTATAAAAATCATCAAAATACCTGCTAACAAACTTAACATAGGATTTGCTCAACAGTGGACAATTTTTGTATAGGTCATATATCGAGTCCTTTAATTGATTAAATAATTTAATGGTCTCTGCGAAATTCTTCATGTCTGTTTCACAATAACCGCGATAGAGCCGTTCGCGATTGGAACTAATTCCTAACTCAGGTGCAGGGCCAGCGTACGACGCATCCACGATACCCGCATGATCAAAATCGTAAGGAACGGGAATCGGCATCTCTGTAGAGCGCCTGTCAATTAATACAATATTTTGCAAATAAGGAACTGACCAGTCAGTGTTTCCAATTAAATATTCAAATACAGCCATCTTTTGAAAATCATCCTTATTTGTATTTCGCATAGGCAGCATTTTTGACTTTGATAGGTAGGCATGATTCCTGTCAGCTACTTTTTTATCATCTTCCAGTAAAAAACAATAATGCGTTTCTGTCTTTCGCTGTTTCAAAGAATCAACAAATTCAACCTGCGCCAATCTTACCTTAAAACTTTTTTCGGTAACAAGATTATATATTTTATAAGCAAGCCATTCTCTTATAACAAAGTCATCACCCTGGCAGGGAACCACTAACTTAAGCTTATGCTGGTAAGCAAATACCGACTTCAAATTTTGTTCTTTCGGAAAATCCAACAAGAGAGGAGGCATTGAACACATTCCTTTCATACGCCGAAAATGCCCTCTTGTTTTCACCATAAGTTGAATGGAAACAAGGCTGCTGTCTTTGTCAAAATATTGCAACCCAACAGGATGATAAGAGCTATTATCACTTCGGTCGTTAAATAGATTATTTAACTTTCCGGAAAGGGTAAAATGCAAAATATCAGTGTCATCAAAAAGATTTTTATTAGCTAAAATTTCCTGTTGAGTTGATGCCGTATCAATATTTTTCTGCGCCTCATTTGCAAAAGGAACTAATAACCCTCCACAAATGATGACTAACAAAGAATGCTTGCAGGACATAATTTTTAGAATTATGCAACAAATCTATTTTTTATTTATTGACAATGCAACATAACATGAATTAAAGCTGAAAAGAATTTCTAGCATGAGCTTAGGGGAACTTGTAAAACAGAGCAATAAATAGCCCGCTCACATTTCCCGATCCAACAAATAGTGTGAGAGCGCTTCAAGTGGCTTTTTGCGGGAAGAAAGAACAGCAGTTTCTTCAAGATGATCCAACGCTTTCGACATATATTTTTGTTTCAGCTCTTTTGCCCATTCATCAACATTACACGATTTATAAATGCCGATAACCCTTGATATTTTGTCGTCGCTATTGCTTTGAAGCAATTGTTGTAATTCTTCCAACTGGGCTTTTGAACACATGTTCATTGCCTGTATTAAAAGAAATGTTTTTTTGTTGGAGGTGATATCGCCCCCATGTTTTTTGCCAAATTTTTCAGGGTCTCCAAAGGCATCCAAATAATCATCCTGCACCTGGAAAGCGATGCCAAGATTTTTCCCAAACTCATATAAATGCTGTTGGTTGCCAAGGCCAGCGCCCCCAAGCACAGCGCCTAGTTTGAGGCTTGCAGCAAGCAATACCGATGTTTTAAGCTGAATCATCTTTTCGTATTCATCAAAACTTACGCTTGTATTTTTTTCAAAATCCATATCGAGCTGCTGGCCTTCACATACCTGTCTTGCCGTATGGTTAAAGATTTCAAGCACTTTATGGATATATTCACTGCCTATCTTATTAATGCAATCATAGGCGGCAACCAGCATAACATCTCCGGCGAGTAACGCGGTTGATTCACCAAATTTTGTATGAACAGTTTGCATGCCACGACGTAATGGTGCTCTATCCATAATATCATCGTGGATTAGTGTAAAGTTGTGAAATAACTCAATGGCATTAGCTATATGCCAAGAATCGGGATTAATGGCATCAAACAGTTCATTACCCATAATACACATTACAGGCCTTATGCGTTTACCGCCCAGCGTTAGTATATATTGCGACGCATCATAAAGGCTATTTGGATATTCAGGAAAATGGCGAATGTTGAATTTTTCTTCAAAAAGCAAGGATAGGTCTTTAAAAGAATGAAGACCGGAAAATGCCGGCTGAGGAGCATCGCCGACTCCTTTTAGATTTTTTTCAAGCGTCTCTTTACCTGGTGACGTTTCGTTCATGAACTTATCTTCATTCATTCTGTTTTCATCAATTTTTATAGCTTGTAAATTATTTACGAAGTGAAAGAGAAAATTTATTTTTTCTGATGCCCATGGCGAAATTTTTCCCTGCCTTTGTGAGGATGATTCTTATTTTTCTTTACTGCCTTTGTCCTTAAATTTTCAACTCCTGGTATCCACTCAAAATCAAGTTGTCTTTTTTCCAGGTTGGCGGCAACCAGCTTAATATTTATTTTATCGCCCATTCGGAATTTCTTGCCGGTATGAAGGCCTACCAATGCATAGTCCGTATCATCGTGCCTGAAATCATCATAGTCAGAAAGATCCCTTACAGAAACAAGACCTTCACATTTTTCATTCACTGTTTCTACCCAAAAACCAAATGAAGCGACACCACTTATAACACCTTCCATATCTTCTCCCACTTTATCCATCATAAATTCAACCTGTTTATATTTATTGCCGGCACGCTCTGAGTCCATGGCAGCTCTTTCTTTTGCACTGCAATGCCTGCATTTTTCTTCCATGTTTTTATCAGGATGAATTTTCTTTTCAATTACTTCCTGCAGAATCCGGTGCACCATCACATCGGGGTATCGCCGAATGGGTGATGTAAAATGACAATAATGTTCAAACCCCAATCCGTAGTGCCCGATATTTTCTGAAGTATAAATAGCTTTTGCCATGGTGCGGATGCCTAACTGTTCCAATACATGCTGTTCAGGCTTTCCATGTACATCTTCTAATAATTGATTGAAAGAAGCAGCTACTTCGGCTTCATTGTTCATATTAAATTTATAGCCGAATTTTTTTGCAAAAGCAACGAATGGTTTTAATTTCTCCTCGTCGGGCGTATCGTGTATTCGATATGGAAATGGTATGGGCTTCTTGTCAATCTTAATCTTATCAATATGTGCCGCAACGGTTCGGTTAGCCAGCAACATAAATTCCTCAATTAACTGGTGCGATTCTTTACTTTCTTTTACAACAATTCCAACAGGTTTGCCGGTTTCGTCTAATTGAAACTTCACTTCGGTTGAAGAAAAATTAATTGCTCCGTTTTTAAATCTCTCTTTCCGGAAAGTTTTGGCGAGTGTATTCAGGTGCAGAATTTCTTCGACAAATTTTCCTGTATTTGTATCAATAATTTCCTGTACCTCGTCGTAGGTAAAACGATGATCACTGTGGATGAAAGTTTTTCCCAGCCAGTAATCTTTAACTTTTCCTTTGTTGCTTATTTTAAAAATAACCGAGAAAGTATGTTTGTCTTCATGCGGCCTGAGTGAACAAAGCTCGTTAGATATTTTTTCGGGAAGCATAGGATTTACGCGATCTGGCAGATAAACGCTTGTTGCCCGGCTGTAACCTTCTTTATCAAGTTCACTGCCTTGTTTTACAAAATGGCTTACATCGGCAATGTGTATACCAATTTCATATTCGTCTTTTCCAATCTTTTGAATAGAAAGTGCATCGTCAAAATCTTTTGCATCGGCGGGATCGATAGTAAACGTGAGAACACTTCGATAATCTTTTCTTTTAGCCAGCTCTTTTTCGTCTATGGTTTCCTTCAACGCACCAGCTTCATCCAAAACAACTTTGGGAAACTCCAGCGGAAATCCATTTTGAATAAGGATTTCCTTCATCGCCATATCATTCATGTCCTTCGCCTGTAAAACTGTTATCACTTCGCCTTCGGGTTTTTTTTCTCCTTTTTCCCAATTCAAAAGTTTTACTACTACCCTGTCATTGTTTTTCGCGCCATTAAGATTTTTGGTACTAATGTAGAAGTCCGGCACGGGTTTTTGGCTATCGGGTTTAAAGAAGGCAAAATTCTCTTTCACGTCTATGTTGCCGATAAATTCAGTTTGTTTGCGCTCAATAATCTCTTCAACTACTCCTTCTATGCGGCGGCCATTAGATTCTTTTAGTTTAACCATAACCGTGTCGCCATGCATAGCCTTATTAAAATCGTTAGGTTTTACAAGAACGTCGTTATCCCGTCCTTCTGCCATTATGTATCCAATACCGGAGCGTGTTATATCTAAAACTCCTTTCACCAAAGCATCCTGCTTCTTTTTTCCTGATTTCTTACTCATATAATTCTTTCATCCACATTTAGTGTCTATGCACGCAATTTACATAAAGTATCTGTATCCTTATTTTATAAAGAAAGCGTAATCCTGTCACGCATTACTAAAAGGGAATGTTTTATTTTTGAAAAAAAGTAAAATGGAAAATTATGACACTGTTTCCAGTGCCCTCAATAGTTTAAAAGCGAGGGGCTATGTAAAGGATTTCAATATAGCTTTCGACAAGTTGATTTGTAACGACACCAATGAATGCCTCAATCCGCATGAGTTTGAAATTACAGAAGTGTATCGTTTTGAAGGCGAATCCAATCCGTCAGACGAGGCCGTTGTTTACGCCGTTGAATCAATAGATGGCAATACGAAAGGTGCCTTGGTAAATGGTTATGGGCCGTCTGCCGATCCCATGTCGGACGAAATGATTCAAAAGATATCAATTCATCGCAAATAAAACCCGGTACCTGCAAACAAATTATATTTCTAATTATTAAAAGATCATTTATGGTTAACAGACGAAAATTTTTACAGCTATCCAGCTTTGCTATGCCAATGCTTTCAGTAAAAAATATATTCAGTAACGATAAGGCACAAACGAAACCTATTGTTATCTCAACATGGGATAGTGGTAAAGACGTAAATACTGCAGCCTGGAAGGTATTATCAGCCAACGGCCGTGCCCTTGACGCCGTGGAAGCCGGCGCAAGGCAGATAGAAGATACGATCAATTGTTGCGTTGGCCTTGGGGGATATCCTGACCGGGATGGCATTGTAACACTCGACTCCTGCATTATGGATGACAAAGCCAACTGCGGAGCGGTCGGGGGAATGGAACAGATAAAACATGCTGTATCAGTTGCGAGAAAAATTATGGAAACCACGCCACACATTATGCTCGTGGGTGACGGAGCCCAGCAGTTTGCGATTGAGAATGGTTTTCCAAAGGAACCTAAAGAACTATCACCCGATGCTGAAAATGCTTACAAAGGGTGGCTGAAAAAAAGTGAGTATAAACCAGTTATAAATATTGAAAAACAGCAGGGCGCCGATGGAAATAAAGATCAACACGGTCCATTTGCACCGGCTTTTTTTGATGATGGCTCAGCCAATCATGACACAATGGGTTTAGTTGCTTTGGATGCTGCGGGTAATTTGAGCGGAGCTGTAACAACAAGTGGCATGGCATTCAAGATTCACGGGCGTGTAGGCGATTCTGCAATTATAGGTGCCGGAATATTTGTAGATAATGAAGTGGGCGCTGCCACATCTACCGGTGTTGGAGAAGAGAACATGCGGATTTGCGGAACTCACCTCGTGGTTGAATTTATGAGGCAAGGCGATTCGCCTGAAACAGCCTGCCGCAAAGCCATTGACAGAGTAGTAAAAAGAGATATGGCTAAAGCAAAAACATTTCAGCTGGCATTTTTGGCACTTAATAAAAATGGCGAATACGGCGCTTACGCCTTACAAAAAGGTTTTGTTTTTTGTGTAAAAAGCAATGGCGAGGAAAAATTAATTCCTTCAAAATATATTTTTGAGACACAGGGGTGAAAGGCAATGTTGACTAGTCATTAGCTAATTGTCAGTTCAATAAAAAAAACTTTGGCGTTCCAGCTGATAATTGATTTACGAAATAATGAAATTAGAAATAATCGGTTTTAATATTGAAAGTTGCATAGCTGCGCAGGAAGCGGGTGCCAACAGAATTGAGTTGTGCAACAACCCTACTGAAGGAGGCACTACCCCTTCTTATGGATTTATTAAAGCGGCAAGAGAAAAACTATCCATTGAATTATATGTAATGATCCGGCCCCGGGGCGGTGATTTCTTATACAGTGATGCCGAATTTGAAATTATGATGCAGGATGTCGGCGCGTGCAAAGCGCTGGGATGCGACGGAGTTGTTTTAGGTATATTGACACCGGGTGGCAATGTTGATAAAAAAAGATGCCGCCAACTAATCGAACACGCCTATCCGTTAGGTGTTACCTTTCACCGCGCATTCGACAGAACCGAAGATCCTTTGCAGTCGATGGAAGATATAATAGAAATAGGTTGCGAAAGAATCTTAACCTCAGGATTACGACCAAAAGCAATTGATGGTATTGCATTACTTAAAAAATTGATTCAACAGGCAGATGACAGAATAATTATAATGCCCGGTTCCGGAGTAAATGCGGACAATATTATTCAACTCGCCGAAAGAACCGGCGCCGTTGAGTTTCACAGTTCAGCGAGTATGGTTATAGATAGCAGCATGCAATATGAAAATGAATTGATAGATGAAAAAATGCAGCATGTTGTGGTTAATAAAGAGGAGGTGAGAAAGATGAGTGCGTTATTGAAAGCGGTTTAATTCTACAGCGGTAATAGGTTAGAGTGGTTGGATGTAATATTACAGTTGTAGTTTAGCTCCGTAGGAGCAATATGTTAGTAGCAAGAATAGATATCTCATTTGGGGGTGAGCTCCGTAGGAGCGATATGTTAGTAGAAAAGATACAATCACAGGTGTAGATGAGCTCCGTAGGAGCGATATGTTAAAAACCAAGGCAATAATTTCCCATTCTATTCTTTCATCATTAAATAACGTAAATCATGCCAAATACATATTCTCAATTATACATTCAAATTGTGTTTGCCGTAAAAGGAAGGCAAAATTTTATAAAAGAATCTTTTCGTGTTGAATTGCAAAAATATATAGCCGGAATTATAGCCGAAAAAAGACAAAAATTATACGCTATTTATTGCATGCCCGATCATACGCATATCCTCGTCAGTATAAAGCCAGATATAGCTATTTCCAATTTGGTCGGAACTATTAAATCGAATTCGTCATCTTTTATAAAAGAAAAAAATTTTGAAAAGAATTTTTTATGGCAAGAAGGATTTGGCGCATTTTCATATTCAAAATCCCAATCATTAGATGTTGTAAATTATATTTTGAACCAACCGATGCATCATAAGAAAAGAACGTTCAAGGATGAATATCTTGATATATTAATAAAATTTGGGGTTGAATATGATGAAAAATATCTATTCGAATTTTATGAATAAATTCGTTCGATAAAATGTTACCGTAAACATATCGCTCCTACGGAGCTATTCGAAAATTCTTCACTACCACTTCTTCTACTGACATGTCGCTCCTATGGAGCTGGGTACACATCGTTCTTTATTGCCATTGACATATCTCTTCCGGGAAGCTTTGAATCTCATTATCTTTTTAATATTTTCGCCACGATCATTTTTGAAATTATGGAATTGCGAAATGAAATTTTAAAAGAATATTCAAAGCAACAATGCAATAAAATTGTAAAATGGATTGGCAACAACGAGGAAAGGTTCAATGAGTTATTTCATCTTTTTTTAAATAGCGAATACAGGGTTACCCAACGGGCTGCATGGCCGTTAAGTAATTCCGCCATAGCTCATCCAAAATTCATGAAAGGCAACTTCGAAAAATTGCTCAGCAATTTAAAGAAAGACAATCTTCATGATTCAATAAAAAGAAACACAGTTAGACTATTAGATGCTATCGATATCCCGGTAAAATATGAAGGACGAATAATGGAAATTTGCTTTACCTACCTCGAGTCGCCGGACGAAGCTGTTGCTGTTAAAGCTTTTTCAATCGGCATCCTCGCCAAGCTTGCAAAAAAATATCCTGAAATAATTCCTGAAATAAAATTGATGATCGAAGAACAAATACCACATCAAAGCGCTGCATTTAAGAGCAAGTCCAAAGCATTTATGAAATCATTCCCCTAAGGCAATACTGTTTTATTATGAATGCGTACTTCAGAGCCCTTTGCCATAAAAACTGATGAAGGTTTTGAATTAGCTAAAAAGGAAAATTCATTCCCATAAATTCCTTTAAAATCGCAGTCTATTGTATAATTTGAAACCTGGAAAATTTCCCAACGCGGATGTTCCACTTCATACTGATAGGTCTTTGAATCATTAAATTTGGTATAACCCCAATAGTGTTCTGCAATAAATTCTTCTTCGCTATTGATGCGCATAGGCAAAGATTTCTTATGGCATTCCGCTGCAAGCTTATTCCATTTGTCGTTATATTTCCATTCATAGCAAGTTTCTATTACATCATTCTTTTCTATGTGAAAATGTTTCATCTTCATAGTTGAATATTTCTCTTTATACAAACTATTAGCAATAAAGCTGATAGCGGGTTTCGGAACAATCTCTTTAATGAATACAGTTCCTCTTTTCCAATTGCCGTTGTCATTATATTTCACATAAAATCTAAGATTAACTTCTTCGAAATTGATATGATAAGGAATACTGAATCCTTTAATATTTGTATTTAGAAACATAAAACCAACAAGACTTACATACGTTTCGTTCTTATAAAAGTCAAGCTCAGTTCTATGAGGAAGAAATGGCAAAAGAATTTCTTTGGGGCAGGCGTAATTTGCCATTATCAGGTTATTCCATTCAGCATGTAAAAAATGTGAGTTTCTTTTCATTGGCTTTTAGATCTTTTAAAGGCACGGAATATTAATCGTAAATTTTGATCGTAGGTAATATAATTGTACATCCAGTTAAAAAATACTGCTACCCTGTTTTTAACACCAAGCAATAAATAGAGATGCAATACCATCCAGAAAAGCCAGGCGAAAAACCCCTTAAAGTGCAACTTTGGCTTCGGGATATCTACAACCGCAAGGTTGCGTCCCACAGTCGCCAATGAGCCTTTATCGTGATATTCAAATTCTTTCATGGAAACGTTTTTTTCCATCTTTATTAAATTTTCCGCCAGTGAGGTTGCCTGGGCAATAGCAACAGAGGCAACTTGTGGATGACCATGCGGATATTTTTCAGTTTCCATGTAAGCTACGTCGCCAATTGCATAAATATTTTCAGTGCCTTTTACTTTACTGTAGCGATCTACTGTAATGCGGTTACCTCTTACGATGATGCTGTTATCAATTCCTTCGGGAACATTCCCCTTGATCCCCGCCGCCCAAATTACCATTGAAGATTCAATGGTTTCGCCGTTTTTCATAGCTACCGTTGAGCCGTCATAATTATTTACAACAGTGCCGGTCTTCACAATAACATTTAATTTTTTTAAATACTCAAACGAATCATGACTTGATTTTTCGCTCATGGCTGCCAGCGTTCTTGGGCTTCCTTCCAGCAGGTAGATTTTCATCTTACTAAAATCCAGTTCCGGATAGTCTTTAGGAAAAACAAACCTTCGCATGTCGGCAATGGCTCCGCTCATTTCTACGCCAGTCGGGCCGCCACCCACTATTACGATCGTCATCAGGCTTTGTAATTGCTTTTCATCTTTGGCATACAAGGCGTCTTCTATGTTTTTCAGCAGCTTGTATTTTATTTGCAAAGCTTCCACGGTACTTTTCATCGGGTAGGCATGCGATTGCAGTTCTTCGTTGCCGAAGAAATTGGTATCCGCGCCGGTTGCCAGAACGAGAACATCGTATGAAAATATTTCTTCGCCGGAAATAACTTTTTTTTGTGCAACATCAATAGACTTTACGTCGGCCATCCGGAAATGAATGTTCTTTTCTCTCTGAAAGACCTTTCTTAACGGAAACGAAATATTACTGGCGTCGAGGCCGGCTGTAGCTACCTGGTAGAATAACGGCTGAAATTGGTGAAAATTAAACCTGTCGATGAGGGTTATATCAAAATTCTTGTTTTTACTTAGCTTTCTCGCAAGCCGCAATCCGCCGAAGCCACCGCCTATAATTACAATAGTTTGAACCATTCCAGTTAAGATTTGTGGGATTTGAATGAAAATTAAATATTGATTATTTAACTCTTGACGACTATCGCCATACCAACTGCTAATACAATAATCTTACCCT
>NZ_JBMQQG010000145.1:0-17098 GCF_057362405.1 Ginsengibacter sp. | reverse complement strand
ATTCAACAACAGAAAATAAAAGATATTCTCAACCCAACACCAGAACTCACAAAATCAAAACAATATTTTCAGGATGAGCATCAGCAAACTGAAAAGTATCATGGCCATAATAAAAATTTATTAGACCTGTTAATGAAACCGGAAAAGCAACATCAACAAATGCAAATGCCACTTTTGGAGAAGAAGCGGGTAAAGAAAAAATCAAGAGGATTGCATTTATAAAAATGAAAAGTTATGAATGAGATATTATTACAAACCATTGTAGAGAAATTGGAATCACTGGAAATTGCTTTGCTAAAAGAAAGTGATGCAGGTAAAGGTGAGGCTTTGCAAAACCAAATGCTTCAGGGCTTCAAGTCTTTGCAAGCTGAAATTCAAATATTCCTTTCTCAGTTGAACCACAACAGTGAAAAGTTAAATGCTTTCTCACAAGAAATGAAACTCTTAAGGCTAAACTTAGGTAATCTTGAGCCAGGTCACGTTAAACACATTCATCATTTTCATAAGCTAGTATGGGTGACCGTTAGCTTGTTTCTTATTGCCTTATTGTTAGCCTATGGCTGGATCAATTGCTATCGATGGATATAAGTCTTTAAATAAATGTTATAAACAAATAAATATTGGGAAGCTAATAATAATTTGGGCTCATTAAAAGCCGCTTATCATAATGGTAGTTTATTCATAGGTAAAGAATCGTTTAAGAAACAGGCTATTTATGTTGAACAACAATAGCCGAGTAGGAGAAAATGATTCGGCCTGCTGGTGAAAAAAAAAGAAGTGAAGAAAATTAAAAAATAAGACAGAAAGTATCTGAGCAACCATTGTTCAAATAGACAATTATTTTTTTGCAGATCCTATCATGTGGTACATCATATTTTCATTTGACTCACTGTATGCTGCAGGTATTTCAAATAAAGACGCAGGAAAGCTTTTATTCTCTGCTTTTACAAGTTGCATTTCGATGGAATAGTCTTTGTCTAAAGAAGCCATTTTTACAATATAGCCACCGCAATTATTTTTTTCAAGAGCTTCGAACATTTGCGGCTTTATGTTTTGGTCTATCAATATTTTTTTTAGGATTGAATAACCAGGCACACTTTCACTTGTCCATAAATCCATTGTTGAAGATGATTTAAACATTCCTTTACCGAAAGTTGATTTTAATTTTACATGGGTGCAATTGTATCCCTGTATAGTTTCATTACCAAGTTTTGTAACCTCGTACGTGTCATTACCAGAATTAATAAGTGAAGTATCAATAATATTTAATGCATACGTTTTTGTTTCAGGATATAGCATAATACTATACTTCGGATTGCCGGCTCTGCCTATATTTATAAATTGATTGCTCATAGCGCCGGGAATAGTCATCTGCATTTCCTTCCTGCCTTCACCGGCGGATGTCATATAAGTTTTAGATGTATCTTTTGATGTGCCCTTTTTTGTAGTAGTTGTAGTAACGCACTCATAATAAAATCCGGCACCCCCTTTTGCTGTTACAAAACTTTTTATGGCTGCAGCCGAGTCAGCAGCAGAAACACCGCCACCTCCCGCTAATATTCCTAATGCTTTCATTGTTACATCCACAGATGAAGTATCATTGGGATTTTGTTGGGCCGCTTTCGCAAATGCGCCTAACACTCTATTTGTTAAAGCTGTGTCACCTTGTGTTCCGGCAGAGGTTGTTGTGTTTGAGCTTGATTTGGTTTTGGTTGTGCCGTCTATTTTATCAAACACCTGGTTAGTACTTTGGGCCGCTTTATCATTTATTCTGCTGTCCGCAGTATTTTTTACGGTATTCATAATTTTTTTTAATAACTGAGCATTTGCAGAATCTGAATAAAGTGACGTAAACAGGCATGTAATTATTGCAATATAAAATGCTGGCTTTTTCATAATATTTTTTGTTAATTGATTTAAAGAAATGGGTAGATTTTATTAAGAAATTTATTTTCAAATGATAAAAGCTCTATTAATTTCACACATAAGATACCAACAAAATAAGCACTGTCAGGAAACACAATATTGTTATCAACAAAAACAGCAGTTTTATAATTTTTGTGTTTCGCATAACATTGTGGCTACATTTTTTTACAAGCAATAAATCAGTATTGATGTAACACATTTATACAGTAAAGATGCAATTGGGAAAAGGCGTATTTAAAAAATAACCGACGAACGCATTTTTAAAATCGTCAAACATTTTTTTTGTTATATAATGTTTTCGAAAGAAAAACCACTCGCCGGGCTCGCTTGTACCAGGCAAAAGATCAGCCCTGCCGGATAAGCTTTTTATTATTCTTTTAATTCAAGTCTAAATGCAACAATCCTCACATTGCTGAGATTCTTAATCTGGTGAGGGCCCTCCGGCTTCATAAAATGCTCCCCGGTTCCAGCGCCATCGCTATGTTGATGAATGCTGTTTTTGGCAAAATAGATGTGTCTTACTGAGTCGTAGTCGTATTTGTAGTAGATTATATCATAGTGTGAAGTATCGTTACCGGGCCCGAACATTACACTGGAATAACGATGGGTATGCATGGGCTCAAAGCCATAAGGTTCAACTGTTACTTCAAGTATTCTCACCTTATCATTTTCAGACAAGACCTTGTGACTATTGGGTGCGGCTTTTACTGCATCAAGGCTATCTGCCATGGCCATTTGGCAGCATTCATTTTGTTAGCGGTCGTTACCGCATTTTCAGAAGATTGCTTGACTGTTTTCGAATTGCCTGAATGAAGTACTTTCTTCAAACAAAATCCAATAATTACTCCAACAATAAGTCCAATAATAAATAATCCTGCTTTCATAATTATTCATCTTATTCAGCGGCTGTTAGGTTATGCCGGCCCTGTTAGCCCGGTGTTAGTTTTGCTTTTTAATTCCTTGTGTTTTTAGCCATGTGCCGCAATCGTTATAAAATTGCTTAGGATTCTCAAACCAGCAAAAGTGTCCTGCATTTCTAATAACAATTTCAGAACATGAAGAAATATCTTTTACAATCCTGTCGGCCTGAGAAACTTTGTCGCAAATAAAATCGTCATCACCCACAACAACAAGCGTGGGAACAATTATTTTTCCAAGATCAGGAAAGAGATATTCAGTATCAAATCCGGCGGCCCTGGTAAATCGATAAGCATCTTCACTCATTTGAGCGACATCAAGTTTTAAAAACTCATTCATTTTTCCGAGGTCGTAAAAATAAAATGGCAAAATATACGATATGCTTTGCGCAAGCGAATAATTAGTCGTGTCTTTACCAAAAAGAATATCTGCACCTTTTTCATAATATGGCTGTCCTTTTCTTTCCAATACCAGTTTTGTGAATTCTGCTATCCTCACACTGTCGTTACCGGCTATTCCATCAAGCACAATAATGCCTTTTAAATGATCACTATGATGAATGCCATAATTCAATACCTGGAAACCACCCGCGGAATGTCCCATAACCCAAACTTTCTCCTGCTTTAAATATATTCTTAAAGAATCCATATCCTCCATAAAATCTTTGCTCGAGTATTTTGTAGTATCCGCCGGACCTGAAGATTCCCCACTCAATCTTGTGTCATAATACACAATGGTGAAATAATGTTCCAGCGGTTGTAAGGTGAGTTTTAAATAATTTATGGAAGGCCCCCATCCTGGCGAAGGGAGCAAACACACAGGACCTTTTCCGCTTACATAATAATGTATTCGTATGCCGTTAATTTCTGCAAAATGATCGCCTTTTGATAATGTATTTTGTCCGAAGGAAAAAGTTGCAATACAGCAAAGTAACATAAAGGATAAACAGAATTTTCGAGCATTCATTATTTTTCGTTTTTAATTTCTTAACATTAATTTTCGGTTAAACATAAACGTTAGCTAACGGGTAATTTGTTTCATCCTTCTCAGGCCCGGATTGACGCCAACGATATCATATCTTCTATTGGCGCAGGTATCTTCAATGAGCGCAAAATGAATGGAATCATCTCCATGAAATTCCACCTTATATTTCCCCAATATCCTTTGCCGCAAACATCTTTAGCATTTCTGATAGAAAAAATATGGTGTTTCATTTTATAATATCCTGTTTCCCCGATTTGTCCGCCGGGTAGATAAACGTTATAAGTGTCATCGCTTTTAAGTTCAACATATTCCCCGATTGATGTCCCATCTGTGTTATAAATGGTCCATTTTCCCGGCAAGCGATGTTTTGGGGGAATGAATGCGACAATGGCTATTACAAAAAACAATGCTGGTAAAATGATAAGCTTTTTCATGATTTTATTTTTAGTAGTAAAAGATCGATACAGATTATAAAAATTCAAATTCAACGCGTATAACGTGACGATGCAGCCATTTGAAAATGCCTAAAAAAAATTGATATTCTACTTTCTTTATGGTCTCATCAGCTTTTGTTCGGGAAGGGTCTTTTTGTCTGATAAAATTTTACATATTATTAATGTGAGTAAAAGACCCACGCTGCTACGATTTGTTTAATCAGGCAAAGTAATCCTTCGGATAACATTATTAACATAATCGCTCACGTATAAAACATTTTTGCCCCCAAATGAACTAAAAGCTATTCCGTCCGGGTTATAGAACTCAGCCTTGTCTCCAGTGCCGTCAACATCCCCCGCTTTTCCGTCACCTGCAATGGTAGTTACCTTGCCGTTTGGCGTCAGTTTTCTTATTAAATTGTTATAGGTGTCAGCGATATAAATATTTCCATCGCCTCCCATGCAGATCGCCATTGTTCCGCCAAAAGAAGCATTGCCACCTGTGCCATCGTTGCTTCCTAACGAATCTTTATTTCCTGCAACTGATGTTAAGCTGCCTTCTGAAAATCGAAATACCTGGTGACTTGCGGACAGATAAATCGTTTTTTGGTCATTGGCCATCGTCATTGAGCTAATGATTCCAAGATCGGAATAGCCAAGGACGCTTTCTAAAACCTGGTCCTGAATCCTCACTTCGAATAAGCCCTTATAGGTATCGAACAAATAAACATTTCCTTGAAAATCCTGGCAGGCGCCACTTGGCGCAGGGTACAGATAATTGGGATCCTGATAATTATAGGTACTAACCTCTCCGGTTGTTTTTATTACTTTCACTTTACCGCAATCATAGTCGCCTGTAAAAATCAGGTCATCTTTGTTTATCCAAAGATTGCCGGGTGAAGTTAATGAAGGGGTACCGCTTCCAAATGGATCGTCATCACAACCCGGGTTTCCGTGAACACCTGCGAGGTTTCCGATAGTTTGAACCAGTGGATCTATTTTTAAAATATTGCTGTAGACAGGCTGAGAAACATATAAAAACCCTTTGCTGTCAACACACAAATATGCAGGTTGAAAAATTAAGCCGGTAGAGGATTTTGCATATGTATCAACCATATACTTTGAACTATTGCCGGAAGAATCCCCGTTGTCCGAAGCGTTAATGTCATTTTTCTTTGAGCATGACTGAAAAACCAGCATGAACAAAGCCGCCATTAATGTAATTTTTATATTGATACAATTGAAACAGGAATGAAGATTTTTCCTGGCATATAAATTTTTCATAAAATGCCGAGTTTTGTTTGATACCATTGTTTGTAATTTTTTTTAATTAAGATTGGATGGCTGATTGCTGCGTCTTTTTAATTCACTCTTTCGTTTCTGTATATCCCGCGGGTATTTCAAACATGCTGGCAGGAAGATTTCTGTGCTCCACTTTAGTAAGTTGCATCAGCGTTGAAGCATTTTTGTTTCTTATTTCCATTTTTACCATAAAACCCACGCAGGCCATTTGTTTTAACTGATCTGTTACTTCTTTTGAGTACATAAAATTTCCAGTTCTTGATTCGAATTGGTTCATTAAATCTTTAACGTCAGGTTGCATCGGTACCTCGCTGCTTCTCCACATATCTATGGTATCTACAGTGGAATAAAAACTTCCTATAGATTTTTTGGAAATGATTTTGGCATGAACACAATTAAAACCCAGAATTTTTTCTTCACCAACTTTTGTTACCGTGGACTCCGTTTTTTCTTTTGTATCCTGATCTCCACGGTTTATGTGATTTATGGAATACGTTTTTGCTGAGTCATCAAGTATGATGCTTTCATTAGGCTTTTTTGAATGAGCAATGACTATTATTGGTACACTATTCTTATTTCCCTTAAAAGAACTTACCATATTCATTTCTGAGCGCACGTCTCCTTTGGACGAAACAAACATTTTAGTAACTCCATTCACACTCATATCTTTCCCTCTTGATTGTGTTGTTAATTCATAACACATATCATTACCGGGACCTGCTGCGGACGAAGTGGTCGTTGAAGTGCTGTCTTTGCCTGAATTTTGTGTTGCGTTTCCTGAACATGCAATTAAAAGAACAGTTGGCAAAATAAAGAGGGATGATAACTTCAAATCTTTCATAATTTTCATTATAGTTCTTATTGGATGTCATACAAAGCCGTGTTTTTATCTTCCTGGTAATTAGCCGGAAGATTAAAAATTGAATCGGGCATGTCCTTTTTTGTAATGCTGGTGAGTTGTACCAATTGTGATGTGCCGTCGGATATTGCAACAGATTTTACCAATATACCGTTACAATCTGCGTCCATTATTTTTTTTACTACTGTAGGTGAATGATTTTCAAAAATAACAGGTGAAATAAACTGCGACCCCGGTGCGTCAGTGCTGTACCATTCATCATCCTGCTCATGCGTTGTTTGCCCCAGCGCTTTTAACGTATAAGTGATTTGTACATGTACGCAGTTGTATCCAAACATTTCTTCTTCACCAATTTTTTTCACCTGCACACCAAATTCATTTTTTCCTACATCGCTTCTTTGTTGCTTATTGTATTTTTTATACTGGTCATTCAAAATAAGGCTGTAATTTTCGTTTATGCCTGCCAGTGATGTTGAATGAACGTTCATATTCATTGCAGTCGATTCCGTATAACCTTCCGAATACACATTCCATTTGTTTGCTTTATTAGTGCTGATGTACAAATTTTTCCAAAGCCCGTCTTTCTTACCATTTGAAATACTACCGCCCGTATATTGAAACACGATGGTGTTTCCATTTCCTGAAACGGGTATCGAATAACCTGCCGGTTGCTCAGGTGTATAAGCAGCAGTATATGTTTTGGAAGGCCCGGCACTACCTTTTTTTTTCGCCTCCGTCATTCCTCTGGCTACAGATTTTAATGGATTATTATCACTCATTTGCCCAAGCTGAAGATTTAATATTGAATTAGCAATTCCTTCGCCTGGGTAGTTACTCTCACCTCCCATCATCACTTGCATCTTCTTCATCATACTATCCATATTTCCTCCGCCGCCTACGTTTTTTAACATACCCGAATCGCTTTTGCCAAACATTGATGTAAGATTTTTCATTTGCGAAAGCATACTATCGGCATTATTGTTTCGCTGCTGAGATGAAGATGTATCGTGATTATCAGAATCACCATTACCACCATCATTTGTTGCAACTGCGGAATCATTTTTGCCTGCCAGAATGCTGGCTGTTTGGGTGGTGTTATTTTCTCTCGCTTTATTAGTTGAATCGCTGCAGGAATATGCGAGTATTAACATTGCCGGCAAAATAATTATTGTTCGTGGCTGTAAGGTTTTCATGTTTGTGTGAGCTTTAATTTTTGCTCAATATTTTAGCTCTTTTTAAAAGGTAAATCGAAACTTCCATCAGTGATAGTCGCGGTTTCACCGCCATCGCTTTCATCTGCTTTAAATGTTCCTGAAAACGTTCCCTTGATGCGGCTCTCGTCTATGCCCGTAATAGTTACTGTTGCGGAAACAGCGTAAAGATTTTTATATGTTTTCCCGTCCATGTAAGAAGCTTCTTTAGCTTTCTTATCCAAAAAGCCTGAAAGAGAAGGCTTGTAAGTATTTATAACAGTTGTTCCGGTGTTGGCTATTTTGAAATCAAATACATTGCTGCCTAAGCAGGTAACTTTTATCCCGGCCATTCCGTGTGCTGCATCATTACTTACCTCGTTGATAAATAATGTGGCTTGTTGTGCATTATTTACTGTCTCAACATGTTGTCCATTTATCGTGTAAGAAAAACTTCCGGCATTGCCTGTAAGGTTTTCCGCAGAAGATGCTGTCTTAGTATCCGGTAGACTTGCTTTTATGTCCGCGTTGGTTTTATCATCTGATGAACTATCAGCTGCGCACGCAAATAACAAACATGCAGCTACAATTATTGCGATAGATACTTTTATGTGTTTCATATATATTTTTTTTTAAGTGATAATGGCTTATTTTCTTTTTACTGAGGTCTTAATGTGCCCGTTGAAAATGGTATATCAAATTTTCCATCTGTTACGGCTACTTCTTTTTTAGTACCATTAGGCGTATCGGAGCTTAAAGTAAATTTTCCTGAAAAAGTTCCTGCTACCCTTGATGTGGTAACTGAAGTAATATTGACCGTTACCGGTTCTGCTAAATAGCGTGAAAGGTCGCCACCAAGGAAATCAAGAGTAATATCAAATGGTTGTTCATCATGACGATTTTTTGTAAATGTTCCTGTCTTATCAGGAACACTAAACATGAAGCTGTAAGAGTCCTTTCCTGTTTCATTTGAGTAGAGATAAAACAACAATTTCTTGCCATTATTATCAGCAGTAGGGTAAATGAAAGCGGTGTTCTGCAATTGCATGTCATCAATTTTGCCGCCACCGATATTTACACCATCAAGGTTTGCTGAGAAACTTGATTTACCCACGGTACTAGCCGAGGCCTGCGACTTATCAGAAGCATTGCTACTGTTTTTACCCTGCTCGTTAGTACCATTGCAGGCAGATAAAAAACATGCAGAAAAAATACCGACGATAAATAATTGTATGTGTTTCATATATATTTATTTTATTTTATTTAGTTTGGTAATTGTTGATAATTTATTTTTAAGCCGGCCTTATATTACCGGCTGGAAAAAGGGATATCAAACTTTCCATCAGTAACATCGATTCCTTTTTTATCAGTGTCATTTATGTTTCCGTTTAAAGTAAATTTTCCTGAGAATGTGCCCGAGACACGAGTCGCCGTAAGACTGCTGACATTAATGGTAAAAGAGTCAGAATTATAGATAGCAGTGTGGTTTTTGCTAACATCAATACTTACCTCAATGCCCCATGCGTCTTCATCATGACTAAAAGATGAAGTGCCGGTTTTAGCAGGAACGGAAAAACGTAAAGTGTATACACCCGGGGAATTTACCGCTTTGGTGTCTGACAAATAAAAGAGCAGTTCTTTACCCTTGTCAACGTCATCAATGAAAGCTACGTTTCTTTGATAATCATATTGCAAGCCATTATTTATTAGACCGCCTGAAACAGGATGCCCATCAACTACACATGAAAAGTGAGCATCTCCCGGCGAAGAATTTCCAGACGAAGTAGCATTACCAGCCACACTGTCTTTACCTGTTAATGAAGAATCATTACCTGAACATGCCAATAACAAACTTGCTGACACAATGATTACCGATAGTATTTTTATATATTTCATCATGATATTTTTTAGTAATTATATTATTGAATAGGATTAAAATTCTTATCAAATTCTAAAACCCCGTAGCGGCTGTCCTGGGAGAGCGTAAATCCATTCCACGTCATCTTATGAGGAGAACCTCCATCGTTGTTAAAATACAATGTCACGGTAAAGCTGTTGATTTTCCATGTATCGTGCCCGGTGGGTTTAATGTTTATTGTTACTGTTCCTCCGTTAGTAAAATCCGAAAGCGTTGCTTCTTTCACAATTGGCAGGGGAGGAAATTTGCTGTTATCCATTTCCCCTGTAGGCTCTGATTTGTCTAACTTAGTAGGAAGCGTTTCATTGTCGCCGGGAAAATATTCGCCAGAAGTCATGGGTTGTATGTATGTGCCCCTATCGGCCCAGCCGTAATAGGCTGCCGTTCTTTTATTGCCATCAATAATGGAAATAGCCACATAGGTGTCCTTGTCTTTTCCATCGTCTCCCACTACAATATTTACAACAGCATTTTGTAAATCTGTAGGTGGCGCTTGGGGCGGCACTTCCTTTTTAGGCGCTATTGGTATTTTCTGAACAGCATTCGTAGTTGGCGCTACTGTTTTTTGAGTAAGCGGCCTTATGGGTTTTACCTGCGCAAACAATTGGCTACAGCAAAAAAAAGTAATGACCATAAGGAGAAATAATGTTGCTTTCATTTTGTAATTGTTTTAAAAAAAATGAGATTGTGATTATTGCTATATAATTTTTATAAAGAATATTTTTAATCATTTAAAACGTAATCATCATAAAAATAGATTCATCTAAAGGCGCAGTGGAAATTAACCGACGAACGTATTTTTAAAATCGTTAGAAAATTGAAAAGCATTATTAGCGGGATGGAAACGGTATGTAAAAAAGATTTAGACATTTTTTTAATACAGATTACTTTTTGCAATTGTATCAGAACTATTTTTAACAACAGCAAGCGCCTGTATTTTTTTATCAAGCGAGGAAACTGTATTTAATAATAATTGCAGTTGCCGTTGCAGCTTTTCATTACTGGCAACAAGTATTTTATTTTGATTCTGTAATTCAGTCAATTGCTTTTGTTGCTCCTCAATTTTTTCTGTTCTTTTTTCCAATGCCTGTATAGCAATAAAACTTACACCCAGAAAATCCTGTTGATTGATTAATGTATCGCAACCGATATTTCCTATAGCATCATGTCCAAAGGCGTTGTGAAAGTCCTGCGCCATTGGGCCATAGTGGCGGAACGTTTTTGAATCCTGGCCTTTATAATTCCAGGTTCCTAATTTGAATTGCGATATTTTATGTAAAAACTCTTCGCCATTTACGGGTAATACTTTTTCTTTTTTTGTGCTATCACTTATTGCGCTCCAGCTATTGTCTCCGTGATTGGCTAATATTCCGGTGCGATTTGTATTGCCTCCCGTGATAAAATAATAACCATTATTAAAACGACAAACCATCTGGTCATCAGTGCCACTGCCTACAGAGCCTGCATTCCAGGGATCGGTATCTCCCAGCATTAGATTTCCCTTGTGTCCGCCATCAAAAAGATTTACTCCTAAAATAATAGAATTGGAGCCGGTTGTGTTAGAGTTTACACCATAGATAAATGAATAATTGCCGCCAGCCGTTACATGAGATCCCATTGCGACGGAAGCATTACCGCTTGCTGTTGTAAGTACACCCATAGCAGTAGATTCATTACTGCTTGCAGTCGTGAGAAAGCCTAACGCAGTGCATGCAAAACCAGTTGCTTTGGTATTATCGCCAAGGGCCACCGCACTTTGTGCATTTGCAGTATTTTGATTACCTATAGCAATCGCATAACTTGCGCTTGCATTTGAAAAATTTCCAAAAGCTATAGAGGCATACCCCGTTGCACCTGTCTCGTTTCCCATTGAGACAGCACCCTGGAGCGATGCGAATGTTTGGTTTCCAAGCGCAACAGCATAATCTCCTCCCGCGGTTGCTTTATATCCCATTGCGACGGAAGCAATTCCATTTGCAGCGGAAGTATACCCTGATGCAAATGAATAAATACCTTTTCCTGTTGAATATTGACCTGTAGTAAATGTATAATCTCCGGTAGCATTTGTTAAATCACCCGTAGCAAACGAACTTACTCCAGAAGCGCCGGATCCATGTCCTATTGAAACAGAATACATGCCTTTTGCAAGATTCCCATATCCCATACCAACTGAATATTTACCAATATTAACGGAGTCCCATTCATTATAAACGGTGTAGCCTACACGAAATGCAGCCTTATCAGGATACCACATTAATCTTCTTCCTCCAAGAGAAATTGGCGTGTTGTGAGGTGAAGCTGGAATATCGCCTGTTGCGCTGAATAGCACGCTGCTATCGGCAACATGCAGGCGGGCTAAGGGGTTGGCTGTGCCGATACCAACGTTTTGAGATTGCACAGTAAGTTGCATACAAAGACTCACAATCAGTAAGTAAACTATTTTTTTCATAAAAAAAGTTTTGAAGATTTATTAATTAATGCTGCAGAAAATATTTCTTTAATCAATCACAAATTTTCTGTCCAAAATTTTTTAATGATCTAAGATGTAACCTTCATAAAAATACTTTTGCATTGTAAGGTCGTTTGATTTTAACCGACGAACGTACTTTCAAAATCGTTAGAAAGCTGAAAGGTATTTTTCATAATTAATGACGCTGAAAATGAAGGAGTGATGACTGAAAGATTTATGATAAGGCTTTATTGCAGAGGCATACAATAAATAGCGGGCATATAAAATAATTTCAAAAATTCTAATTCCTTATTTTATCCTTCAGAGCCTTCACTTTCTTTGATAAGTCATTGAGTTGCTTCTTTAGCAAATCATTTTCTGCACTCAGTTCCTGAACAGCTTTAACCAATGGAACTACAAACCCTGCATAATTGAGGCTATAATAATCGTTTTTGTTCTCTGGTTTGTGGATTGCGTCAAAATTAAATCCTGTTTCGCCTGCAGCTTTCTCCACATCCTGCGCAATGAAACCGGTTCTGCGTATACTCATCGCCGATAGTTCCGAGGAGGTAACTTGATTAGAAACAAAACGAGCTCCGGGCACTGCATTTTTATTCATTAAATGCACATTTAATTGATAAGTAACCGGTATTAATTTTGTTATAAATGATAAACCGGGCACATCTTCATGAATTTTAAATTTAAGCCTGGCATCGGAAGGCTGATGAAAACTTCCTGTTGATATAACATCTGTAATACTATTATTTCCCAGTACAACAATATTAGATGAGCCCGCCTGGGCATCATATCCTATAGCGGTGGAATTGGTTACGCCATTCGCCGTTGTGGCGGCGGCGCCAATTGCAGTATTGTTTGAGCCAGTTATGTTTTGATACATGGCTGTGGACCCTATCGCAACATTACGAGTGCCGGTAGTGTTGTTCTTTAAAGACTGATTCCCGAAAGCGGTATTATCGTTTCCGCTGGTATTTGCGTTTAACGAATAACCTCCGCATGCTGTATTAAACTGCCCGGTAGTATTAGAGTATAATGCCTGGTATCCCACACCTATATTATCAAACGCATCAGGGCCATTGTTTGAGTATAAAGCCTGGTATCCTACTGCCACATTACCACCTCCGGAAATATTGTTTTGCAATGCCCCGGAACCAAATGCCGAATTTGTTCCGCCGGTAGAATTACTTTGCAAAGCTTTTTCTCCGACGGCAGTATTAGAACTGCCGGACGTATTGTTTTGTAAACTAGTAGAACCCACAGCAGTATTGTATCCTGCAGTATTTTTGCTTAGTGCATAAGAACCAACTGCAGTGCTTCTGAACCCTGGCGACGATGCTGTATCAGCATAATCGCCGAGAAAAACATTATTGTCACCGGAGTTGGGATTGTCTCTTAAAACTTTTATACCATTTATCTTTAAATTATTCCCGGTTGCCATGTTGATGTCTCCATTTACATCAAGCTTGTAAGCGGGTGTAGTTGTACCAATGCCTACATTTTGCGATTTGGCCACTACCTGCAAGCATAGATTTATAAGCAATAAAAAAATTATTTTTTTCATAAAAAACGAATGATTTTAAAATTTAACCTCCATAAAAATAATTACGCTTTATAATGACATTTGATTTTAACCGACGAACGTACCTTCAAAATCGTCAGAAAATCCAAGGCATATTTTTTGTAGTTTTATGACAACTATCTCATCAATTTTCTTATTGTCAAAATGCAAATTGAAAATTTCCATCTTAAATATGTAATAATAGATGATGATGAAATTGACCGTGCTGTTATAGAAACCGAGGCCGCAAAATTTTCATTTTTACAAAAGGTTGCATCTTGTTGCAATCCGGTTGAAGCAATAGAAATAATTGCACGATTTAATCCTCATGTTATTTTTTTAGATATTGAAATGCCTGGCATGAGCGGGATAGATTTAATCAGAAAAAGAATTATAGCATCTGCACTTCCTGTTTTTATTACGTCGCATCCTGAATTTGCGTTGGAGAGCTATGAACTGGATGCATTTGATTATTTGATGAAGCCTGTCTCTTCTGAACGCTTTGCCAGGTGCGCTCTTCGTCTTCGCGATTTTTACCAGATGCGGATAAAGGCTTATGCTTTCGACACTGAACAGGAGCGGGATTTCATCATCATTAAACAAGGATATGATAAATACAAAATATCGATACACGATATTTTATATCTTGAAGCAATGGGGGATTATACAAGAATCACAACCACCACAAAACAATACCTGGTATTAACAACTTTAAATGGAATTTCAGAAAAATTACCTGCTGATATATTTGTACGTATCCATCGGAGCTATATTGTCAACCGCAATAAAATAGACGCAATTCAAAAGAACAAAATAAACATTCAGTCACACGTCTTGCCCATAGGAAAACTATATAAGCATGCTTTAAGTTTTTCTGACTAATTTTCTTCAAAAGTCTATGTCGTTAAAAAACTGATACAGGCAAAATGAAAAACGCTTCATTCATACTTTTTGTTTTATTAAACATCTTTGCGGGATCGGCAAATTCACAAGCTCCGGATTTATCAAAAATTAAAAATGATAAGGACAAAGTAAAAGCATGGCTTGATTACTGCAGTGAGCTTCGATTAAATAAAAATGGCGCAACAAACAATTATGTTGTATTGCAACAGGCTGGTTTAAAGGGCTTGCAATTAGTAAAACCAAATGATGATTCAGACAAAGCCAGCTTTTTTTTATATACGGCTCTTGGTTATTATTACCAGATAAAATTTGATAGCGCACAACATTATTTTTATGAAAGCCTCCATAGTGCGCAACATGCCCACGCAACCAAATTAGTTGCCGGCGCATGCGAAGCGTTAATGAGTATTAACTTTCAACTAGAGCAACCGGAAAAAGTTGAAGAATGCAAAAATATTCTGCAAACTATCGCAGATACTACAAAAAGTAATTCCATACTCGAGGATATTTATTCCGCATTCGGAAGTTATTACCAGCAAAAATCATTCTATAGTACAGCACAGGATTATTTTATTAAGAGCATTCAGTTACGTGAAAAGGAAGTGGACACAACAAAAAATTCAAAAGCAAAATTTGACTATGCGATTCAATGCGATCAGCTTTCTAAATTATATCTCAACACAGAAATGCCTGACAAAAGTTTGGACGTATTGAGGCAGGGTGAACGTTTTGCAAATATTTCGCCCGTTGTAAGCAATCGGTTGTTAAGTTCTTTTGTTGAAGCGTTTACTACTTCCGGTAATATTGATTCGGCTTTGTATTACAATAATGAATTAGCAATTAACACAAAAGGGCAAACCATTTTTCCTTCCGAACTGGTGTCATCCAATTTAAACATCGGTATCTATTATATCGATCATAAACAATACGATAAAGCTTTGCCGTATCTTAATAATGGCGATTCACTGGCTGCTATTATTCAATCGCCCTTCTTAATTTTCCAGGCGCAAATGATTAAGGGAAGGTACTTTGAAGAAACTAAACAACCGGACAAAGCGCTTCCTCTGTTGACCCAGGCATTGCCCGTTGCGCAACAACTTAATAAGGGTTTATATTCTAACATTCTCCAATACACGGCGCTTGCATTTAAGGAAAAAGGAGATTTACAGAAGGCGTTACAATATTATGAACAATATTCAGGAGTGAAGGATTCGCTTACAAAGGAAAAACTATCGAGAAACTTTGCGGACCTCGAAACGCATTATCAAACGGCAGAAAAAGTAAATGAAATTGTTGTTTTAGATCAAAAAAATAAATTGAATACGCTGGAGCTTAAGCAAGCTTCTAACACGAGAAATTTATTAATTCTTGGATTAGTAAGTCTCGGTATTTTTTCATTGCTGCTTTATTTTATTTACCGCAATAAAGAAAAACTTAATAAAATATTAAACCAGCGCAACCAGCAATTAGACGAGCTTAACAGTGAGCTTTCAATTGCCAACGACACAAAAGCAAAATTGTTTGGTGTTATCACCCACGATCTTCGTTCTCCTGTCAGCAGTATTGTGCAACTATTACATTTGCAAAAAGAAAAGCCCGGATCAGTTAATGATCAATTACGCAACCAGTATAACGAACGTTTAAACAGGGCATCTGAAAATGTATTGGAAACCATGGAAGATCTGTTGTTATGGAGCAAAAGCCAAATGAATAATTTTACCCCGCAATATAAAATGGTTAAGATCGCTCCTTTATTGATGCAGGAAACTAATCTTTCTGAAGAACAAATAAAAGAAAAAGAACTTCGAATAAACCTGAACGTTAGCAATGAAATAACTCAAAATACCGATGAGAATTTTATCGGGGTGATTGTGAGAAACCTGATTCAGAATGCCATAAAACAATGTGACAATAACGCAACAATAACAATTACAGCAGATAACAACACAATTATCATAACAAATCCTTCCCCAAATAAAAATGCAACGGAACTTAATTTGATATTGCAACAAACACTGATAAGCAGTAAATATTCCGGCTTAGGTTTGCAAATAGTAAAGGACCTTGCCACGCGGCTCGGTTTAAAAATATTTTATGAACAGCGTGATGGGCAAGATCTATCGGCAGTTATAAGTTGGGTATAATAATCAATTATTCCACAAGTTTTTAATATTACGGTTGCTCACTGGGCTAGCAACGATAGATATTTGAGAGGGTTGGACTTTTTAATGTTTTAAAGAAAATTGCAATTTACCTATCTTTACTTCAGAATGTTATTCTTAAAATAGAAAAGGCTTTATCAGAGTAATTCATGGAGTTATAACATTAGTAGTTCCTAAATGATTGATTACTAAATATTAATAAGGTTCGTTCGAATCCCTTAGTCTCCGCTGAAATCAGTTTTGTACATTAAAGCGAATGCAAAGAATGCCTTAAAAATTAAGGATATCAAACATTTGAGTTTACCAAATACTCACCCAATATAAAATCATTTAGCCAGGGTCATCCCGATAATTCCTTAGATATCCATTTTCTGTAATTCAGGAAATGGATTTTTATTAGGTCAAAGGTTGAGGAAGGATTTGTTAGGTTAAAAGAGTTTATTATTTTGAGGTTTATGCAAAGCTATCTTCTTCAGT
>NZ_JBMQQG010000144.1:0-4216 GCF_057362405.1 Ginsengibacter sp. | reverse complement strand
TATAAATAGACACAATATTTCGATAAATAGACATAATATAGACATAAAATTATACAAATCTGTTGCGTCCTTTACAAAAAGTTAGAAACTATCGAACAAAATGTCCATAGAGGTAGAATTCTTAAAGAAGCTGTTGACAAAACAGGCTTAGATATTAAGTTTATTACCCAAAAAGCAGGCTACGGAAGAGGAACCTACTACACACATATCAGGAAAGAGAACCTTGCATTTAAAATACTCGACAAATACAGTAAAGCAATTGGCCACGATTTTTCAGGGGAAATTCCCGGGATGAGTCCCTTTATTGTAGAGGAAGAAGGTCACAGTTACAACAATGAGCCTGCAACAATTGAGGAAGCCATAAAGCAAATAAGTGAATGGAAAGAAAAATATTACATGTTGCTGGAAAAGTATTTGAAGTTGGTGGAGAAGGGAAATGAGTAAGGTAATTTTTTGGTAAGTAAATTATCTGCACCAGGCAGGCTTTTTGACAAGCATTATTTTTTATTCCTTTGGTTAATCCTGGCTTTGGTCATTCTTTCACGCAACCCGCCTTCATTAATAAAAGCTTTTTCAAGACTTTGGATTTGCCTCTTTAAAAGATAGCTGGTTACATTAGCCAGGCATATCATTATATTAGCGCCTATCCCGGGATTTTCATGCTCAATTGCTTTTTTAAACGTTTCATAATTTGCGTTGGGGGTTTTGTTTAACTCATTAAAGCGCAAAGAAAGCCGGTCATTCCTATCCCATTTCTTCAATTTATTAATTCTTAAATAATCTTGATAATCTATCAAAAGCTCTTCTAAACTTGCCCGTGCCACATTGGTAAGTTTTATTTCTGTTTCTTTTGAGGTTGCTGATGCCATACTTGCTTCAGCAATATTTTGTTTACCGGAACGTGCCGCTTGTACCATTTGGTCAATGGTGCGATCATATTTCTTAAAAAAATGATTACAGAAATAAACAGTACCATCATAGATTATTTCTGATTTTTGATAAGTAATTAAATTTCTGTAACCGCCATGTAAGGGAATAAAGCCTTCCTTATTGTTGTTAATTGCCATATACCCTGCATTTAATTGTGGGACTATTGTGACTTGTGCGACCTGCAAGTGATATCGCAATGTCTCACGTGTCGCCCTTAGTCCCCCCAAATTAGGAAAATTATTTTTAGAAACCTTGTACCCCTTGGTGGCGCAGATGTGATCACGGCAGTATCACTAAATCATCTTAAACCAACCCCAAGGGGCGTATGGTAAAAGCCAAAGGAAAATGTGAGACCTCAATTTGGTAATGGCGCAAAGAAGTGCAGGAAATAAAAGATTAAATCTAAGAAATTACTTAAGGTTATTTTCGATTGAATATTTATTTAGAGCTATCATATTCTCTAAAATTGGCGTGTATACCGTTCAACTCTTTACCGGCGTACCTAAAGAATTGTTAGATGTAAAAAATAGAAAAAGTAGTAAACTTACCTACATGCTCAACACTCTTATATAGCCCGGCCGGCAACTTAGTGAAGGTAGAGGAGAATGGGATGGTATTTCTGGCTTCATTTAAATCATAACCGCTGAGAGTTGTTGGTGATGGCTTTGCTGCAAAACCATCCACACGAACACACAACCGGCGGTGTGTGGCTGCATAGCTGCGAAGCATTGATTTAGAAATACCAACAACGGCATTAAATTTTACAAACAGGTAGGGCTTACGCTCCTACTTACTCATTTTTGAGCGGCAGATTGATCCTGCTCTCCTAATTTTTTTTCTAACGTTGTTTCCCTTTTGCAACATCCTTCGACTAATCTTAAAAATTATAAAACATGAAACTCTTTTTCATTCTTTTTTGCATTGTATGCAGCTTTACCGCCATAGCGCAGCCAGGTGATAGTTTAAAGATAAAAGACCGGCTTAATGAAAAAATAAAAAGCTATCACATTAAAACCCATATGAGCAACACCGTATTTGAGACGTACGTCTCCGAAACAGCGGTGTACGCAAAACAATATATGTCGGGTAGCGACGGCTCACTGCCCGATCGTGGTATATTGATTCGATATCAGGATGATTCTGTATTTAAGATCGACTATAAAACCGGGATTATTTATCGCACCACACTTGCAGAATGCAATAGCACTAAAACAGCTGAAAGAGCATTGGCGCAAAAGTCGGTGGCAAGTTTTTCAGAAGGAAATAAAGCCGCAGTATATGCGGTAAAACAATTTGTTCAGGCGCACTCATTGAAAAAATACAAAGATCTTTCCACGGTTCAACAGACGTTTAAAAGCCCGACAGGAAACAATTGGAAGATTTATTATTTGAACACAAAAAACTTAACAGCTAACGAAAACCCTAAATCAACGGGGAAAAATTATGTTGATTTTCTTAATCCCGGTCCGGAAAACATCATTGTACATGCGGAAGTGCAAAACAACGGTAAAACGCAAACAGTGATTGACCTTGATGAAGCTTCTGAATTAATGGTTTCATCAGGCCTTTTCGCGATACCTGCAGGTTTGCAAATAAAAATACAACGTCCGCTGGTGCCGGCGCATCTCCTCCATTTTAAAGCAGGTCCGGGATTTAAGCGGGATGCTTCAAGTGTTGTGTCACCTCCAATTGACGTAAATATGAGCCAGGGCCCCGGGCCCGTAATAGCCCATCCGTCAATGTACGTTATCTATTGGGGAAAGGCATTCAGCAGCTCCTCGCCTGTTGTGGCGAACCTGGCTACTTCGATGTTGGACATCGTGTCGCCGAAATATACCTCGCAACTTGCTTTTTATGGCGTTAATCCCGGCAAAGTAGTCAGGAATGTATTTGTTGCAGATGATCCTTCTCCATCGGCAGGCGGAGGAGGTTCCGGAGCCGTGGTCGGCGCTTTTTTAATAAAAGAAATATTCGATGAAGGGATGCCAAAGATCTGGTGGAATGTTGGGGGCGACGATCCGTTATACATGGTGGTTGTTACTGAAAACGAAGTTGATAATGGCGGATGGAGCGGCTATCATTTTGTGGTACCCACTTATTTTGATTCATTTGTTCCTTTTCCCTTTAACTTCCTGGTGCATGAAGAATTACCTTATGCATTTGCAAAATTGCCAAACAACGCTCTCGGAATCGGCCTGGAAGATCTGCTTCAGCGGGATGCTTTGTGCAAAACCAATCCTTCTGCCTGCAGTGCTATTAACAGTTATGATAAAGGCACCAAAAATATTTCTCACGAATATGTGGAAGTTTGCACCGATCCTACTCCTTTCTTTTCCTGGGTTGATGCCGGCAGGGGCACGGAAGGGGAAATCGGGGACATCTGCGAAAACAGCCCGGCTCCGTTTAGCAGCGGTTCGCTAATTAACTCCACTGTTGTAAGCACCTATTGGTCTGTAC
Organism: Ginsengibacter sp.; assembly: GCF_057362405.1. Lineage (NCBI taxonomy): Bacteria > Pseudomonadati > Bacteroidota > Chitinophagia > Chitinophagales > Chitinophagaceae > Ginsengibacter > Ginsengibacter sp. Next base: position 829 of record NZ_JBMQQG010000144.1, on the reverse strand, counting down.
CAGACCAGGCCTGTGTACCTAATGGAACGGCGACCATTGTTATTAAAGAACCCCTGGATAATTCAATAGTAAACTGGGAAGCAGGTGGCGGCAAACCAACGCTGTTTGCCTTAGCTACGTCACCACTTACCGGTGATCTTGAAGATATAAGATGGACAGACGAAAACGGAAGAAGCCTCGGTGCTGGAGTCAACATACAATCTCAGCCCCTTAGCCTGGGAAATCATACAATTACAGCCACAGCTTTTGTGAATGGCAGTGCCGGCGTTGCAGCAACAACACATGTAAATGTAATTGCCCGGGCACCTGAACCTGTAATAACCAGTCCCGCCAGTAACATTCAATACGCGTCTGATGATGTAATAAACTTCAGGGGAAGTGCAATGGATATACAGGATGGCGATTTACCCGACAACCAGCTGGAGTGGTCAATAAATGGCACGCCCATAGGAAAAGGGAAATCATTTTCAGCCCAGGTGAACAAAACGGGAATTCTCGGGGTAACGCTCACCGCCACTAATAGCGCGGGAATAAAGGAATCTTCGGCAGTATTGATAAATGTAGGGCCACCCAAAAAGAATTCGAGCATTAAAATAATTTCACCGGCAAACGCAACCATCTTTTTTAACCCCGATGACGTGATTACTTTTAAGGCAGAAGCAAAACAAAGTGATGGCACCCCTGTGCCCGAAAACTGGATTATTTGGCGGGATGACCTCGACGGCAGATTAGGCACAGGAAGTACTATTCAGCATAAACTCTCCGGTGGCCCCGGTGGCCCCATTATGCATCATGTAACGGTAAGTATATTGGTAAAAAATGGCAAACC
>NZ_JBMQQG010000143.1:0-6404 GCF_057362405.1 Ginsengibacter sp. | reverse complement strand
TCAAGCCGGCAGGTACCCGCTGGACACAGAACCACTTTGATTTCCCTACCATTATTTCCGCAGGCCCATTATTGGTGTGGAATAGCAGGATTGTGCGTCAGCGGCCGCATAAATGGAATGAAACCCGCTATAGCCGGACAGGCATCGGGCTTACGAAAGATCATCACCTGCTGTTGGTGACAGTAGATGGAAATGCCAAAGAATCGGCTGGTGTTACTATTCCTGAATTTGCAGCACTTTTTAAGGCGCTGAAATCTGTGTCGGCGCTCAACTTTGATGGCGGAGGCTCTACTACCATGTGGGTAAGCAGCGAGCCGGAGAACGGCGTAGTGAATCATCCTACGGATAATAAGAAATATGATCATTTTGGCGAGCGGAAAATAGCAAATGCTGTTTTGATTATGAGGAGATAGATTATGGCTTTTTCTTTTGAAAAAAAAAGTAAGGAAAAAGTTCAATGAAAGGTGTTTTTGCTTTTTCTTTTGCCTTGATGCATTCTGCGACAGTGCCCAGAAGAATTAAACAATCAAGAAAAACCCCGTCCACTCCGCGCGTTTTCCAGGCCAGCGCCCCGGCAAAAGCCTTTCTTAGATAGTTATGTTTGTTCGCTAAAGATGCCTTTTCCCACTTCCCTTTTTCTGAAAGATAAATAGCTGTATCAAAAGCGAACCCCCTGTTGTATCAAAAGCGGACACTTTATTTTTTTCGTTTGTAATAACTGGCTGAAAAACAATTAATAAGTAAATGGCATACATTTTCCGGATTAAAAATGAAGCGAGGTTCCTACTGAAAATAAGAATTCTAATTATTTATTGTTCTACCGGATAGATATTGTTAAGGCAAATAGTCACAACTCATACATGCATTAAATGCTAAAAAATTATTTTAAAATAGCCGTTCGCCATCTTACAACTCATAAATTGTTTTCCCTTATCAACATTTTATGCCTTGCTATAGGGATTTCCATTTCAATGATTACTTCCGTTTACATTTTGAACCAGCGGGCAAATCTTGCCTGCTGGATTTTTGCTTCAGCAGGTATGGGCGCATCACTTATTCCATTATCTATAGAGAGTTACCTGGCAATAAAAGCGGCCCTGGTAAATCCTGTTAAGAGTTTGAGAACGGAATAATACGCTGATGAGGGATTACCCTGAAGAAACGGTCACGCATAAACGAAAATGCAATGTTTAAAAGTTATTTTAAAACGGCATGGCGCAATTTGATGAAGAATAAAACTTTTTCACTCATCAACATTGCAGGGCTTTCTATTGGTATGGCAGCATGCCTCTTGATTTTACAATATGTGAGTTTTCAATTAAGCTTTGACCAATTCAATAAAAACGCAAGTGATATTTATCGTGTTGTAAATGATCGGTATCAAAATGGAAAACTTATTCAGCACGGCACCATAACTTATTCAGCTATTGGCAAAGCGATGCAGGATGATTTTCCTGAAGTAGTGGATCATACACGCGCTATTTCATTTGATAAAGAAATTATTCAGTTTAACAATAAAAGGATAGGTGACCTTACTATACTTGCCGTCGATAATTCATTCCTCCGGATGTTTAGTTATCCGCTTGTTGCCGGTGATGCAAGAACGGCTTTACAAGAACCCCGTTCGCTTATTCTTTCGCAAAAAGTTGCCGATAAGTTATTTGGCGTAAGCGATGATTATGGCTCGCTTATAGGAAAGGAAGTTACGGAAGACATAGATTCTTTGCCCTATAAAATAACCGGCATTTTGAAAGATGTTCCCGGGAATTCTCATCTTCAGTTTGATATACTTCTTTCTTATGTAACTCTGTATAGTGGGGCTACCCCCTGGAAAGATGCCGATTATAGTTTTACCGATTCTGATTTCTGGCATTACATCCAGCTGAAACACGGAGCCAATTACAAAGCACTGGAAGCGAAATTGCCTGCCTTCAGCCAAAGACACTTCCAGGGAAATAAAGTTTCAGGTTCTATTGAAAAGTTTTATTTGCAACCGTTAAGCAAAGCACATTTATATTCTGATTTTGAATACGAAATAGGAAAAACCGCAAGCGCAACTGTTGTGTGGGGATTATTAATAATTGCTGTGCTTATTATTATTATTGCGTGGATAAATTACATCAATCTTTCTACAGCCAAGTCAATGGAACGGGCAAAGGAAGTAGGGGTAAGAAAAGTTTCGGGTGCCACCAGGCAACAATTGATCAGGCAATTCCTGACAGAATCTCTACTCATCAATATTATTGCTTTTTTCCTCGCATTATTGCTTGTGGTTGTTCTTCAGCCCTTCTTTAACCAATTAATTCATCATCAGCTATCGTTATCTTATTTGTTTGTAAAGGGATTGAACGGGTTTAGTATTTCGGCTGCATTGATTGCAATCTTTGTTGCAGGTATTCTTGTCTCCGGATTTTATCCTGCTATTGTATTGTCCGCATTTAAGCCAATCGCTGTTTTAAAAGGGAAATTTGTCACATCACGCAGAGGCATTGTTCTGCGTAAGATACTGGTCGTAGGTCAATTTGCTGTATCGGTCGCATTGATGATCGGATCTTTTGTTGTGTATAAACAAATGCAATACGTAAGCGATCAGAATCTCGGTTTTAATATGTCTCAAATGCTTATCTTAAAACCGCCTTTACTAACAAAGTGGGATTCTTCTTTCATTAGTAAACAAAATGCATTTATTGAAGAAGTAAAACAACTGCCGCATGTATCGGGTGCAGCATATTCCTGGCGATTACCCGGTGATGAATGGGGAAGAAATTTTAACGTGCGAAGAAAGGATGCGCAAAATGAAACACATTTTGCCGTTCGCAACATGGGAATAAGTGCTGATTACATCAATGTATATCAAATTAAGCTGCTGGCGGGAAGCAACTTTGAAACAACAGATTATAATGTTGATTGGGATAAACTGCATTCGGTTATTCTGAATCAAACGGCGGTAAGACTTCTTGGCTTTAAATCTCCAAAAGACGCAATCGGCAAACAAATTATACAAGGTGATCAGACATGGGATATTAAAGGCGTGATTACAGATTTTCATGAGAAGTCTTTAAAATATGCGATTGAACCAGCCATGTTTTACCCCGCTACCAATATTGCAAGTCCTTTTTCTATAAAAGTGGATGCTACGGATCTTTCTTCAACTGTGGCAGCCTTAAAGAAAAAGTATGATTCTTTTTTTCCAAACAATATTTTCGACTATTTTTTTCTTGACGAAAAGTTCAACCAGCAATATGCTGATGACGAATTATTTGGAAAAGTATTTGCAATTTTTTCAGGGTTTGCCATTTTTATTGCCTGCCTGGGTTTGCTTGGTCTATCGCTCTTTGCAACTGCACAACGCACAAAAGAAATTGGTATTCGGAAAGTATTGGGCGCTTCTGTATCAAACATTGCCATTCTGCTTTCAACAGGTTTTATAAAGCTTGTTCTGCTCGCTTTTGTAATTGCTTCACCTATTGCCTGGTACCTAATGAATAACTGGTTGCACAATTATGCCTATCGCATGAACATAAGCTGGTGGATATTTCTGGCAGCAGGATCACTTGCCGTAATGATCGCTTTGGCAACGATATGTTTCCAGGCAATCAAAGCAGCGAAAGCGAACCCGGTGAAGAATTTGAGAATGGAATGATGCAATTATGAATGAAAGAAAACTTAGAGCTCAAAACATATAACTTAAAACTTGTAGCATGTTTAAAAATTATTTCAAAATCGTCTGGCGCAATCTGATTAACAAAAAAGCGCATTCAATTATAAATATTACGGGTTTATCAGTTGGTATGTCGGTAGCTATGATTATTGGATTATGGATATGGAGTGAACTGTCGTTTAATAAGTACCATGGGAATTATGATCGTATAGCACAGGTAATGGAACAAAATACTTTGAATGGTGTAATACAAACGGCCGTTAATATTGAGCCACCGCTTGCGCTTGCGTTGCAAAAAGATTATGGCAGTGATTTTAAGCACATAGTAATGGCATCGTGGATTGAGCGTCACATTCTCGCTGGGGGCGATAAAAAAATTTCCTACACCGGCAATTTTATGCAGCCGGAAGCACCTGAACTGTTTACGTTGAAAATGCTAAAGGGAACACGTAATGGTTTAAACGATCCATCTTCCATACTCATTTCTTCATCAGTAGCGAAAGCATTATTTGGTAATACCGAACCTTTAGGTCAGTTAATCAAACTTGATAATACTGCCAGTTTTAAAGTTACGGGCGTGTATGAAGATTTGCCGAAGAACACTTCATTGCATGATCTCACATTTATAGCGCCGTGGGATTATTATGTCGCCTCAAATGATTGGGTGAAAAATTCACTGAACGATTGGAGTGAAAGATCATTTCAACTGTATGTGCAGTTGTCTGACAATGCAAATATGCAAAAGGTTTCATTGAAAATAAAAGACACCAAGCTAAAAAAAGTAAACGGTGACGATGCTAAATATAAACCGCTGATTTTATTACAGCCAATGAGTAAATGGCATTTATATAGCGAATTTAAAAATGGCGTTAATACAGGCGGTGCAATTGAGTACGTATGGATGTTTGGTATCATAGGAATATTTGTGCTTTTACTTGCCTGTATCAATTTTATGAATCTGAGTACGGCTCGTAGCGAAAAACGTGCAAAAGAAGTTGGGATACGCAAAGCGATTGGTTCATTAAGAACTCAATTGATGAAACAATTTTTCCTTGAATCGTTATTAATGGCAGCTATGGCTTTTTGCTTTGCTTTGATTTTTGTATCGCTCGCTTTACCATTCTTCAATGAGCTGTCTGGTAAAAATATGTCTATCCTCTGGACGAATCCTTATTTTTGGGCCATCAGTATCATCTTTACCTTGTTCACAGGAACTGTTGCTGGTCTTTATCCGGCACTTTATCTTTCCTCTTTGAAGCCTGTTAAAGTATTAAAGGGTACCTTTAAAGCTGGGAGATCAGCGGTTATTCCACGTAAAGTTTTGGTAACCGTTCAGTTTGTTGTATCCATTATTTTAATTATCGGTACTATTATAGTTTTCAAACAAATTCAGTTTGCAAAAAATCGCCCCGTTGGTTACAACAGGAATGGGCTGATCAATATTGAAGTAACCACGGATGATCTGGACAAACACTTTATTGCTCTTGAATCAGAATTATATGCATCGGGAGCAATAGCAGGTATTGCGGGAACATTGAGCCCAATGACGGCTATTCACAATAGCAGAAGGGATGTTACATGGAAAGAGAAAGATCCTAATGTTACATACGACTTTGCATACACACGTGTTAGTTCAGGGTATGGGAAAACAACAGGTTGGCAAATGCTGCAAGGAAGAGATTTTTCCAGAGAGTTACTTACTGATTCATCTGCAATTATTTTAAATGAAGCTGCAATAAAATATATGGGTGTTACACATCCGCTCGGCGAAATAGTAAGATTTAATAACCAGGATCACGTAATAATAGGAGTAGTAAAAGACATGGTGATGCAATCTCCTTACGAACCCGTTAAACAAACTATTTTTTCTTTAAGCTCTTCCAATTTTCCCAATATAATCGTCAGAATAAATCCTGCAGTTAACAGCCATGATGCATTAAGTAAGATAAGTGCAATATGTAAAAAATATTCTCCGTCTGCTCCCTTTACATACAAATTTGTAGATGAAGATTATGCAAAAAAATTTGATAGCGAAGAACGGGTAGGCAAGCTGGCTGGAGTTTTTGCACTGTTAGCAATTTTTATCAGTTGCCTTGGGCTGTTTGCTATGGCATCTTTCATGGCAGAGCAACGAACAAAAGAAATAGGCATTCGAAAAGTGCTGGGCGCAAGTGTATATAATCTATGGCAATTGCTGTCTAAAGAGTTTGTAATACTTGTATTCATTTCATTACTGATAGCAACACCGCTTGCTTATTTTTTCATGCATAACTGGCTGCAGAATTATGAATACAGAACCAGTTTATCATGGTGGGTATTTGCATCAACAGGGGTTGGCGCATTAGCAATAACAATAATAACGGTAAGCTTCCAGGCAATAAAAGCAGCAATAGTCAATCCGGTAAATAGTTTGAGAACGGAATAATTGTGAATGTGAAATGAGGAAACAGGAATTTGAATTATTTGTTGCTTCACTGATAAACATAACGGTTAGCATTAAACGAAAATAGAATGTTTAAGAATTTTTTCAAAACAACGATCAGAAGCCTTTGGAAAAATAAAGGCTACAGCTTTCTCAACATTTTTGGTTTGGCAATTGGCATTGCGTGTGCCGGATTGATTTTTTTATGGGTAGAAGATGAATTGAGCTTTGATCAGTTCAACGCAAAAAAAGATCAGCTATATTTTATCAGGGAAAATCAAAAATACGATACCTACACAGCAACATTTGGTTCTACACCTG
>NZ_JBMQQG010000142.1:0-11471 GCF_057362405.1 Ginsengibacter sp. | reverse complement strand
TTCGAGATTGCCCATCAATTTATATTTATCAAATAGCAGGCCTGCCAGTAATGCTATCAGTATACCTCCTACTGACCCGGACATACCGCCAAGGCCTGTAACTGATGCGACTGTTTTTTTAGGAAACATATCTGACACAGTTGTAAAAATATTTGCGCTCCATGCCTGGTGCGCTGATGCCGCAAACCCTATGATAAGAACAGCGAGCCACATATTTAAAGAACCCAGCCACTGCGCAAAAATTACAGGTACCACACAAAATGCATAAATGAGCATCGATGTTTTACGTGCTTTGAAAACAGGCCAGCCTTTTTTAATAAAATACATAGGAAGCCAACCTCCAAAAACACTTCCAAATGTGGTCATTGTATAAACGAGTGCAATAGGAAATCCAATGGCCGTTCCTTTAACTCCATATTGCGCATCAAGAAATGCAGGAAGCCAAAAAAGATAGAACCACCATACCGGGTCTGTAAGAAATTTCCCGATAACAAATGCCCATGTCTGCCGGAAACTTAATAATTTAAACCAGGAAGTTTTGGGAGGTTTCTCCTCTAAATCAATCGGCTCATCCAGGTCACTGTTTATGTAGGCAAATTCCTCTTTTGAAAGCCTTTTATTTTTTGCAGGGATTTCATAAATAAATATCCATAAGATTAGCCAAATGAAACCTATGGCGCCGGTTAAAATGAACGCCCAATCCCATCCCCATTTCTCCGCAATCCAGGGAACAGTTAACGGGGCCACTACAGCTCCTATATTTGAACCTGAATTAAAAATTCCTGTAGCGTACGCCCTTTCTTTTTTCGGGAACCATTCACTAACGGTTTTTATTGCAGCCGGAAAATTACCGGATTCGCTAATTCCAAGAAAAGAACGTGCAATACCAAAACCCAATGTGCCGTTTGCCAATGCATGCCCCATTGCTGCAAGGCTCCACGCAAGTGTTGAAAGGGCATATCCTAGTTTGGTACCAACCTTATCGATAAATCTACCGACGAAAATCATCCCTACCGCATAAGACAACTGGAAGGCCATAACGATGTATGAATAGTCTCCCTCGGTCCATTTAAACTGTACTTCAAGGTAAGGTTTCAGTAAACTTATCACCTGCCTGTCGAGATAGTTGATGGTGGTTGCAAAAAATAGCAATGTACAAATCGTCCACCTGTATTTTCCCATAGTCTTCTGCATATCGTATATTTAAAGTATGTTATCTAACTGACCTCACAATATCTAATACCTGCTTAGTAAGCATTTCAATTTTCGCGTAATCTTTCTGTTCCATTAAATCTTTACTCACGAGTTTACTTCCCATTCCCACTGCACATACTCCTGCTTTAAACCAACCTGCAATATTCTCTTTGTTTAAATCAACACCCCCGGTTGGCATAAACAATAAATCGCGAAACAACTCTTTAATCGCACTCATAAATGCAGGGCCTAAAATATTTCCGGGAAAAAGCTTAATCATTTTTGCACCCAAATTTTCTGCACGTATAATTTCTGAAGGTGTCATGCATCCCGGAACCCAAAGCATCTTATTCTTATCCGCCACTGCAGCAACTTCTTCAATAAGGCCGGGGCAAATAATATAATCGGCACCTGCATCAATGAAGGTTTGAGCCATATCGCCATTCTTAATAGTTCCGACGCCCAAATACATTCCCTTTAATTCGCTACTGCATACTTCACGCATTTTTTTGAAATTTTGTAAAGCCGCTTCACCACGGTTCGTGTATTCAACAGCTCTTATTCCGGCATTATATAGCGCTTTTAAGATTTCAATGCTCACTTCAGTATCCTTATAAAAATAGAGTGGCAGTACTCCCTGTTCGGGAATTAATTTTAATAAATCATTTTTTGTATTCATAAAATATATTGCTAAATGAACAATGTTATTGGAATTATATTATTATACCATATTTTTTTACGCAAACGTTACCGTTAGTTGAATATAAGACGATCGAATTTGTTCAACGGTAAAGTACAACATTAACTGTAAAAAGTAATAAAACAGATATATCATTTCTAAAGCATTACGCAATCGTTCCCGTATTTTTTTTGATAATTGTTGCTATAATTCTTGTTGCTTCAACAAATATGAAAGAAATTCGATAAAATTGCTTGATATCATAAATACATCTATTCAAATTAAATTCATAAAAAATCATGGCAAAAAAAGTAGTAACACTTGGAGAAATAATGCTTCGTTTATCAACTCCCGATTTCAAAAGATTTGTTCAGGCAGACAGCTTTGATGTTACTTACGGTGGCGGCGAAGCGAACGTGGCTGCAGCCCTTTGTAATTATGGACTACAGGGAACTTTTGTTTCCAAAGTTCCTGATAACCCAATTGGTCAATCTGCCATAAATCATTTACGGCGTTATGGAGTAGATACACAATTTGTTGCCAGGGGTGGAAAAAGACTGGGTATTTATTTTTTAGAAACCGGTGCGTCTATGCGTGCATCACAAGTAGTATACGACCGTGCTGATGCTGCTATTTCAGAAGCTGAAATTAAAGACTTTGATTTTGATAAAATATTTGATGGCGCTTCCTGGTTTCATACAACCGGAATAACTCCCGCATTAAGTGACAGCGCAGCAGCGCTTACTGAAGCAGCCTTGAAAACAGCAAAAGCAAAAGGAATAACCACAAGTATTGATCTTAACTATCGCAAAAAATTATGGAGCAAAGAAAAAGCTAAAGAAGTAATGACGAAACTTTGTGCTTATGTTGATGTATGTATCGGCAATGAAGAAGATGCAGAGACTACCTTAGGATTTAAAAGTAAAGGAACTGATGTTACAAAAGGCGAATTAAATCTTGACGGTTACAAAGACGTTTTTCAGCAAATGAAAGAAAAATTTAATTTCAAATACATAGCTTCTACTTTAAGAGAAAGCTATAGCGCTTCTGATAATGGATGGAGCGCATTGGTATACGATGGCAATGAATTTTATCATACCAAACAATATGAAGTAAGAATTGTGGATCGCGTTGGTAGCGGCGATTCTTTTGCAAGCGGCTTTATATATGGCCTTGTAACTGATATGGCAATGAAAGATGCCGCCGAGTTTGGTGTTGCAGCTTCTGCATTAAAACATACTATTCCGGGAGATCTGAATCACGCTACGTTAAGCGATGTAAAAGGTTTAATGAAAGGAGATTCGAGCGGAAGAGTTCAACGGTAGTTATTTTTGTTTGAGAATTGTTTATAAAAAATTTACTGTCCATTCCATTTTTTTTTGCTGAATAAACCCGGTGATTGTCGACATTTCCTTTTTGAAGATATATTAATTAAAGCGCTCCTGTAAGCTTTTGAATGAAAGAGTGATCGATCTATTTTGGTTACTAAATGTTTGCCGTATTCTCTTTATTATAAATTCTATTTACTGAAGATCTCTCCCAAATGATTTTAGAATTCTTGACTATTGTTTTCCGGTATGCAAGCGAATTTTCTTAAAAAAACATTTACATTTGGTTAACATAGAATATGCAATGATACAAAGCGGCCAAAAATTATCTGATGATAGTCTGCTGCTGGAACAAGTTAGTTCCGGTAATAAAAAGGCGTTTGACATTCTGTTCAACAAATACTGGGAAGACTCTCTGAACAAAGCATACAAAAGAACAAAAGACCTTGATTCCGCAAAAGATATAGTACAGGAAATTTTCACGCAAATCTGGATAAATAGGCAAACGCCGATAATGAATTTACCTGCTTATTTGAATGTTGCTATTCGCAATAGAGTGATTAAATTTTTTGCAAAGCAAAAACCAACTCATCCTTTTTTTGACGCATTAGATAATATTTCGGAAAAAAGTATGAACGCAGATGCACAATTGCTCTGGAAAGAATTCTTTAATTCTTATAAAGACTTGGTCGAGTCTTTACCTCCAAAAAGAAGACTCATCTTTCGGCTGCGCGTGCAGGATGATTTACCTACAAAAGCTATAGCTAAAGAAATGGGTATAGCAAGAAAAACGGTTCAGAACCAACTTGGCAAGGCTATAGAAACCCTAAGGGTTTCGTTAATCCGCCTTTTTTCAATGGGAATATTGCTGATAATTTTAGCTTCCTGATTTTTCAAAAAAGATTTTTTCATGTAGAATGGGATTCTTCTGCTTTTTCGGGTCAACATACTCGAGCAAACAGCATTTAGTAAATTGATGAACAAGCACCACTTTATAAGTTTATTACACAAATATCTCAAAGGCGAGTCAACAAGGGAAGAACAGGTATTTGTAGAGAAATACTATAACTTATTTCAAAGTGATCCCGACATTTTGGACATGCTAAAATCAAATGAGAAAAAAGCCCTCAAAAATAGTTTAATTGATAGCATCCGGGACAACATCTACAAGAGTGAGCAGGCCGATAAAAAAGTTAGATGGATAAATAAGAGATATGTTAAGCTGGCTGCTGCTGCGATGTTAACCACAGTTCTTATTTCATCAGCATATCTTTTCATAAAGAGTTCTCCGGATAAACATAAGATCAGTGCAGAACAAACAGTTCACGAAGAACATAAAAGAAATCGTGTTATCTTTCTTCCGGATGGTAGTACTGTTATTTTAAGTCCCGGAAGTAAGCTTAATTATCCTTCAACGTTCGACGATGCAAAAACCCGCGAGGTGTATCTCGAAGGCCAGGCTTTTTTTGATATCAAGCATAATAAATCAAGGCCGTTCATAGTACATACAGGCAATTTAGAAACTAAAGTATTGGGAACGGCATTTAATATTAAAGCATTCCCCGGCGAAGACGATATTGTAGTAACAGTAAAGAGAGGACGAGTTAGCGTCAACGATAAAAATAAAGTACTTGGCATTATAACGCCGAATCAACAAATCACTTATGCTAAATCCAAGGTAAAATCTTCAATCCAAGCAGTTAACAATGAGGGCTATTTGAATTGGAAAAAGGAAGATTTACTAATTGATAACCTCACACTTTCTGAAGCAGCAAAACTTATAGAAGATCGCTATAACGTGAAAATAGCAATTAACAACCCTGAAATTGAATCATTGCGTTTCACCACTACTTTTTCTAAAAATGAAGCACTTGATGAGATTTTAAGTAGTATTTGTTTGTTTAATAACCTTGCTTATACCTATAACAAAGAAAAATATATTGTATACATTAAACCTTAAAAAAATTAATAACCAAAAAAATTGCATTATGATTAATCAATTCTATTTTAGAAAAGGCAATTTCTGTTCAATTAAGCTGGAATAATACTTCAGAAAAAACCTCTGAAAATTACTTCAGAGGCAATGTTGCCAGTGCCGACTGCAATCGGCACCACGCATTGTTTTAAATACACTCGAAAACGAGTTCCTTATTAACTTAAAACATACCAAATTTATGAATCTTTCATCATTAACTGAAGAATTCCATAATTTTTTCAAATCAACTGTTAAGAAAAAATTTTTCTGCGAAAAATCAATCATTAAAAACACTATGCGTATTGGAATAGTAACTGCTACCATATTGATTACCACATCTGTCCAATTACTTTTTGCGACTCCACTTAAAAGCCAGCCGATAAATGAAGCAGAAGTTACGCTTGGCCTTAAAGATGAAACCCTGGTGCAGGCTTTTCAGAAAATTGAAGCTGCTACGGGGTATCATTTCATGTATCGGAAAGATGAGATTAAAGATGTCCGTAATTTGAATTTGCCCGTCACCAAATTGACTATTGAGAACTTCTTAAAGATTGCACTGGCAAACACCGACTTGACATACAGGCAGGTGAAGAATCAAATTTTAATAATGCGGTCAAGAAAATTGATTTCGTACTCAAACTTAAAAGACTATAAAATTCCTTATGCCATTAATAACAACGGTATCACAGCTAATATCGTGAGTGGCAAAGTGACGGACGATAAAGGCAATCCTCTGGCGGGAGTAAGCATCACGGTAAAGGGAAGCACTATAGGGACTTCCACTGATAAATCCGGCAATTATGCCATAAATGCACCCGAAAATGGTACACTGATATTTTCTTTTGTTGGATTTATAACCCAGGAGATTGCTGTGAATAATCAATCGCTCATAAATGCAACTCTCAAGGAAGAATCACAGAAACTCAATGAAGTAGTTGTTACTGCGTTGGGAATTAAAAAGAGCAAAAGAGGTTTGGTATACTCGTCTGCTGAAGTGAAGGGCTCTGAGTTTACTGAGGCCCGCGAAAATAATGTTGCAAGTGCTCTTACCGGAAAGATTGCGGGGGTTGACGCTACACAAATTGCATCAGGTCCGGGAGGATCAAGCAGGATAATCATTCGTGGAGTTGGTGCTATTAACGGTTCGGCCAATAACCAACCGCTGTATGTTGTAAATGGCTCCCCCATCTACAACGGAAACGGGGGTGCAGCGGCCAGCAGTACGGGGTTTAACTACGATGTAGGAGATGGAATATCCAGTATAAATCCTGACGATATTGAAACGATTACCGTCCTTAAAAGTGGTGCTGCCGCTGCATTGTACGGAAGCGAGGCAGCTAATGGCGTCATATTAATTACAACAAAATCGGGAAGGGCGCAAAAAGGTATTGGAGTTGACTTTAATACAAATTATGTAACCGGAACACCATCTTCCTACCCAAATTATCAATATGAATATGGATCAGGAAATGACGGTGTGAAGCCAGCTACACAGGCCGCCGCTCTTAGCGCAGGCCGCTTATCTTATGGAGCTAAAGTAGATGGTTCTATGGTAGTACAGTTCGACGGAGTTGAACGTCCGTATTCACCCGTTAAAGTAAAAGACAATGTAAACAACTTCTATCGCCCCAGCACTAACTTCACCAATACCGTCGCTTTCTACGGGGGAAATAATGCACTTAATTTCCGTTTGTCAATGTCCGATTTAGATGCCAAGGCGCAAACACCGAATTCAACATTCGACCGGAAAACTTCCAACCTGAGCGTTACATCTCATCTTGGCAAAAATGATTTTATTACCATTGAAGGCAATGCCCAATACAATTATGAAAAAGGTCATAACAGGCCAAATGTTGGTTACGCCGAATTGAATCCAAGCTGGGCCACTTACCTGCTGGGAAATACCGTAGATATAAGATCTTTGGCACCGGGTTATAATGACAATGGGGATGAAATACAGTGGAACCCTGTACCGGCGGCTCCCAATCCATGGTTCGTTGTTAACAGAACAGGAAATGACGATATAAGAAACCGTTTCATTGGTTCCGGAAGTGTGCAGATAAACATCTTACCTAATTTGTTCGTAAAGGGAATAATCTCTAAGGACTTTATATTTTCTAACCGTTCAAATTATACTCCCATTGGAACCGCATTTACTCCTAAGGGATATTATAATTCCTACGCAGACCAATTCGACATAAGCAACGCACGTGCTACATTGAATTATACTACAAAATTCTTGAAGGACTTTAGTGTTAATGCCTTTGTAGGGGTTAACCGCGAAAGGCACAACTCGCTTTCCAGCAGCATTACCGGTAGAGATTTTATTATACCGGATTTTATCAGTTATACCAACCTGGGAACGCTGGACGTTCCAAATAAATCAGAAAGTCATTTTGGAACTAACTCATTATTCGGTTCTGCAGACCTTGATTTTAAAAGAATCATCTACCTGTCATTTACAGGAAGGAAGGATTGGTTTTCAACTTTAAATCCAGGGAACAACGCCATCTTCTATCCTTCAATAGGTGGAAGCCTTATATTATCTGATGCATTAAAACTTCCGAAAGCAATTAGCTTCCTTAAGCTCCGCGGTTCGTGGGCCCAGGTAGGTAACGCAACGGTCGATCCATATGCTATCAATCAAACCTATAATCTTACACCTGGTGGCTTCAATGGATTACCGGTATTGAATGCATCGAACAGGTTACCAAATCCAGGCTTGCGGCCGTTAACGGTAACAACTTCCGAGGGAGGTTTTGAAATTCAATTCTTCGAAAACCGGCTGGGAATTGACGCTACCTATTATGAACGCATGACGACAAATAACATCCTTCAACCCGATATTTCGAACGCTACGGGATACCTCGCCGGCAATCAAAACGTAGGAACTCTAAGGAACAGGGGAATTGAGTTACTATTCACGGGGACCCCAGTAATAACTCCAAATTTCAGGTGGAACGTGAGTTATAATATGGCCTGGAATAAGAATGAGATTCTGAGTCTCGCTCCCGGATTAACTACACTTACTATAGGATCGGGCATTTCAGGTGGCGTAAACATCATATCGCAGGTTGGATTACCTTATGCAACAATCCAGGCACCTGTGTTCCTGAAGAATGCAAAAGGCATCCAGGTGTATAACAGCACCAGTGGTTATGAACAAAGTGTACGGCAAAATTTGGGCGTTGCCAATCCTCCTTACATAATGGGACTTACCAACGATTTCAGGTATAAAAGATTTTCTCTTAATGTACTGCTTGATGCAAAATTTGGATCAATTGGATATAGCAATTTATGGCAATATGCTTCAAGATTTGGTTTAACGAAGGAAACACTGCCCGGAAGAGAAGGTGGTTTACAAGTAACCGGAGTTGATGAAAACGGGAATGCATTTAGTAAGTTATGGGACGTAACGCTTTTAGATACTTATTACAACAATCGGGGTAATAATTATGCCGGAAGTGTGAATGTATTTAAGACAGACTTTGTAAAACTTCGCAGTCTTATTTTAAGCTATAGTATTCCTGTAAATAAATTAAAGCTGGTTAAAATTCAATCTGCATCTATTGCATTTGTAGCCCGCAATCTTGCCATTTTATACAGAGATAAGAGGGTTAAGGCCGCAGGTTTGGATCCCGAGTTCGAGCAGACCGTAAGTAACACCACCGGTACTGCTGGCACTGGAGAACCAAGAACCCGTGATATTGGATTGAACCTGAATATTAAATTTTAAATCATTAACTCATGAATAAAGAAATTATGAAAATTCAATTTTCAAAGGCTATATATTTTTTATTTTTTGTTTCAATGTTTGCAATGGTTTCATGTAACAAGAAGAGTCTAACGGATCTTAACAAGAATCCGAACACCACCCAAACGGCTGAGCCAGATTACCTGTTTACAGGAGCAATATTAGCAATGCAGGCGTCTAACTATTCCGTTATCGCAGAGGGTATGCAATATTTTTCGACTTATAAAGAAGTTCCTGCCATAGGCGACAAATTCTATAGCTTCAACGGCACAGTTGCAGATTTTACGGGATATTATACCGATAAACTAAACAGGTTGATTCAATTGGAAGCTGCGGTGCAGGATCCTAATGACGTAAATAAACTTTCATTGGTTCGTATTCTTAAAGTGTATGAATTTGATCAGTTAACTGACGTTGCAGGAGATATCCCCTACTCTGACGCCCTAGCGGGCCAAGGCAATTTGACCCCAAAATATGATACTCAGAAAGACATTTATCTCGACATGTTTAAAGAACTGGACGAAGCAGCCGCAGCCCTTGACCCATCTAAACCAACTTTTGGCAGTGCTGATTTACTGTACAAAGGCGACATAGCCAAATGGAAAAAGTTCGCTTATACATTAATGCTGCGTTTAGGTATGCGCCTGACGAATGTGGATGCTACGATTGCAAAAACATGGGTTCAAAAAGCCATAAGCGGCGGAGTTATGACTACGGATGCCGACGTAGCTAAAATTAATTATGCGGACGCTCCCGGCGGCATGAATCCGCAAACGGTATCCATGCGCAATGGTAACTATATTAGTCCAGGGGGTGATAATGTTGAAGGCGGAAAATACGCGGCTACTTTAATAGATTATCTTAAAAACACTAAAGATCCCAGGCTGCCCGTAATATCAGTTGTTTGGGTTCCTACATCGCCGGGCGCAACCACTTACAATGCCGATACTTCCTTTGCTGTGCAACGGGGAATGATAAGTGCAAGCTTAAATACAAAGCCAACTGATTTCGATACTTATTCAGAACCTTCGTTACTTGTATTGAATGTGGCTGCACCAATAATACTGATGGGCCCATCGGAAAGCTACCTGCTTCTCGCAGAGGCCGCTTTAAGAGGTTGGTATAGCGGTTCAACCGCAGAGGAGGCTTATAATAACGGAGTAAGGCATGGAATGACTCAGTGGTCTTTTTATCCGGCAGTGGCTCCAAGTCCAAATATCATAAGCGATGCACAAATCAATGCTTACTTACAACTTAACCCATACCTTTCGGGGGGGAGCTTCGATCAGCAACTGGAGCAGATATCAGTTCAAAAATGGTTAACTTTATTTGGTAATGATTACGAAATTTATGCTAACTGGAGACGTACAGGCTACCCTGTTCTAACACCTGTGAATTACCCCGGCAACGTAACCGGTGGTAAAATGTTTAGGCGCTTCTCATTGCCCAACTCGGAAAATCTCACTAACCAGGCCAATTACCTGGATGCATTGCAAAGACAGGGTTTTGCAGAATTGAACCAGGATAATTTATTAACCAGGGTTTGGTGGGATAAATAAATTGATGCCTCGGGCAGCTTGATTAAGTAATACCATTTTTGGAAAATATTTTTAAAGAAGTAAAAATGAAGCGAAGACAAATTATCAAAGGTATAGGCCTGCTTCCTTTGGGCGGAACTTTTTTAGGAAGCATTCTTCCTGGCCAGTCGCTGCGTGCTGCTCCTTCAAGGACGGCTAAGAGAAACCTCGTGAAAGAACTAGGCATTCGCACCTTTATTAATGCCGCCGGCACATACACCACCATGAGTGCTTCCCTTATGCACGACGAAGTAATGGATGCCATTGACCAAAGTGCTAAAGAATTTTGTATGCTGAATGAAGTGCAGGATAAAGTAGGAGAAAAAATTGCGCAGATTGTTCATGCTGAAGGCGCCATGGTCACTGCCGGCGCCTTTTCTGCCCTTTCGCTGGGGATGGCAGGTATTCTCACCGGCCTGGACCAGGCCAAAGTAAAGCAGCTTCCCCATCGCTTGGAGCAATCGGGTATTAAATCGGAAGTGCTTTTACAAAAAGGACATTTCGACGGCTATGAACAGGCGCTCTATAATACAGGCGTTACCATAATACCTGTTGAAACTGCAGAAGATGTTGACCGCGCCGTGAATGAAAAAACAGCTTCTATGCATTTCTTAAATTGCAATGCACTGGAAGGAAAAATAATGCATGAAGAATGGCTGGCATTGGCCAAAAAGCATAATCTCCCTGCAACTATCGACATCGCTGCTGATGTTCCACCAGTATCCAATTTGTGGAAGTATAATGACATGGGGTTTAGTTTTGTAGCGCTTTCCGGAGGAAAGGCTATCCGAGGTCCGCAGAGTACCGGCATCCTCATGGGCAAAAAAGAAATCATCGCTGCTGCCCGTCTCAATGATTCTCCCAACGGCGTTACTATCGGCCGCGGCATGAAGGTGAATAAAGAGGAGATGCTTGGCATGTATGCCGCTTTAGACAAGTATGTAAACCAGGATCACGACAAAGA
>NZ_JBMQQG010000141.1:0-11789 GCF_057362405.1 Ginsengibacter sp. | reverse complement strand
ATATTTTATATGACTTAGCCATGCAATATGGTTGCTTCCGTGGAAAGAATGATCAATAAAAAATAAATAAAAGAGGAGGTACTTCCTTGAGATAGAAAGAATCAATTAGAATTTTAAAAATACAATTTTAATTGAGTTTTTGCAAGCATTTTATTCAGATAAACAACAGACAACTGTGTGTGCTAGAATGGAGCCTGGAGGGCCATGACGGTGAGGACAAATCGAGGGTTAGTATTTGTACGTCGAATTAAATTTCTTTAATCGAGTACTTCATAAGCCATGAAAGACTTCGATTTATTTTTCATTTTGATTTGATCTACCGGTCTGCAGTTAAACGATTCCTTTACTTTTTTCCACGATTCTTCTGAAATAAGTATCTGGCCTGCCTTTGCAGCATCTTGTAAACGTTGTGCGGTGTTTACGACATCACCAATAACGGTGTAATCAAGACGGCGTAGTTGTGCCGAACCAATATTTCCTGAAATCATTTCTCCGCTGTTGATACCAACAGAAACCATTGGATGAAATGAGGATACTTCAGCTTGCTGCCCCGACTCTTCAATATGCTTACGTACGGAGAGGCTGGCATCAATCGCCCTGTCGAGGTGAAAATTTCCTTTAAATACTGCCAGTATGGCGTCGCCGATAAATTTGTCAACATAACCATCCTGTGCAATAATTTCCTTAACCATTATGTCGAAATATTTATTAAGGAGATTAACTACAACATCCGCAGGTTCTTTTTCGGTGATGGCGGTAAAACCTGAAATATCGATAAAAACAACAGTAGCATCTATGGTTTCATTGGCCAACAATTGTGTTTCAAATTCGCGGCCGCTCATGAAATTCAAAACGGTTTTGTCAACATACATTTTGAGTATATTATTTTCCTTTATGGCATCAAGGGTTTTATGCATCTGCGAAACATAATCCATTGTTTTTTGAATGGTAATACCAAGGTCCTGGAAATTTACCGGTTTGCAAACAAAGTCAAATGCACCGCGGTTCATAGCGGTCCTTATATTTTCCATATCGCCATAAGCAGAAACAATAACAGCTTTTGTAAGCAGATTTAATTCATTGAGTTTAGTAAGAAGTGTAAGGCCATCCATTTCAGGCATATTGATATCACTTAGCAGGATATCAATTTCAGGATCATCTTTCAGTAATTTGAGCGCTTCACTTCCGTTGGCAGCAAAAATAAACACATACTTATTTTCTCTTATTTCCTTTCGGAATTTTTGCTTAATAAGCACTTCGAGATCTGCTTCATCATCTGCCACTAAAATCTTTGCCATTAATTTTTAATTTTTAATTTTTCCTTTAGTAAATTAAAATCAACTGGTTTGGTAAGAAATTCATCAGCACCCAATTTCATAGCCTGGTTATAATTATCGGTGTCTCCATAGGCAGTTATCATCATTACAACCGGTGGAGGATTTTCATATTTTTCCTTGATATGCCTTAGCAATTCGAGTCCACTCATTCCCGGCATATTTATATCTGAAAGTATTAGTACGGCCTCGTGGCGCAGTTGCTCCAAATAACGAAGTGCTTCTTCCCCGGACGACGCAAACGCAAATTCTACTTCCTTATCCCGGATTTCTTTACGAAAACGTTGTTGAAATAATGTTTCCATATCTTTTTCATCATCTACTACTAATATTTTCATGCTTCTTTTTTATGTTTTTATAAATTTAATGAGTATCGTTTATACTGGCAAGCTTATCGTAAACGTTGCTCCTTCACCTTCTTTCGTTTCCACTTTCAGGTCACCGCCGTGCGCTTTAATAACATCGTAGCTTAAAGATAAGCCCAATCCGGTTCCCTGCCCTGCGGGTTTTGTGGTAAAAAATGGCTGAAATATTTTGTCCATTACTTTTTTCGAAATGCCATTGCCATTGTCTTTTACAGTAATTAGAACTCCCCCGCCCTCACCAACAGGAATTTTGGAAGTCATTACCGTTACGGTCGGTTCAAAGTTATCCGGGTGCTGTTTCTTCTTTTCTGTTACTGCATAGAATGCATTGGTTATTAAGTTAAGAATTACTCTGCCAATATCCTGAGATACTACATTTATTTTACCAACAGTTTTATCAAAATCTGTTTTCATGGTAGCGTTAAATGATTTGTCCTTAGCTCTTAATCCATGATAGGCCAATCGTAAATATTCATCTGCCAAAGCATTGATGTCCGTGGGCTCCTTCTGTCCATTACTACTGCGGCTATGCTGCAACATTCCTTTCACAATAGCATCGGCCCGCTTGCCATGAAAAGTTATTTTTTCCTGGTTGCCTCTTATGTCATCTGCAATCTTTTCGATGGCTATTTTTTCCGCATCCGGGATGCTTGTTTTATTCAATTCTTCCTTTAGTTCATCTGTTAGTTCAATATTCACTTCAGAAAAATTGTTTACAAAATTCAAGGGGTTTTGAATTTCATGAGCAATACCTGCAGTGAGTTCACCAAGGGAAGCCATTTTTTCTGACTGAATCAATTGTGATTGTGTTGACTTAAGATCATCAATAGTTTGTTTTAATTGAGCCGTGCGGTGAGTTACTTTTTCTTCGAGTATCCTGTTTTCCTTTTGCAGCTTCCGGGAGCGATACACGATATAAGCTCGCAACAAGCCAATACCCAATAATGCAAAAATGGTATACGCCCACCATGTTTGATACCATGGTGGCATAATCGTAAATTTAAACGAAGCCGCTTTCCCCCATTTACCGTCGATTCCTTTGCTGCTAACTTTGAAGTTGTATTTTCCGGGAGGCAGATTTAAATAATTCTCTGTATAAGGATTGGTAGTAACAGCGCTCCAGTTTTTATCGATGCCTTCAAGAATATATACATAAAAGGTAGTATCCTGCCGACCTAAACTGGCCTGTGCAAATTGAAACTGCAGGTAATTTTTGTCGTACGGAAGAGTAAAATCTACCGGTAAATTATAAGGGCCCGAAACACTATCCCATTTTAGTTTATCGTCATCAGAAAAATCGCCGTTGGAACGCTTTTTCCCCGTCATGCCGTCATTATCGGCAAAATGCCTGGGATGAGTCATAACGTTCAGGCCAGTTATATAACTGGCCACCGAATCAGTGCTGGGTGCAATTTGATTAATTGTTGTAATGCCAACATCTCCCCATAAATATTGCCCGTCGTGCGTAACGGCATCAGTTGACCATGAATTGGTTTCTTTCAATAGTCCCTGGGATTTATTTAAAAGTGATATTTTCCAGGCGGAAGAAGAATTACCGGTATCCGGTGTCGTTATAATATTAATTTTATTATTGGTACCGGCAATCATAGTTCCATTATATTCTAAGAGCGATAATATAGTATTGTTGGATAAACCCTCCCTGGTCGTTATGGAGGTAAGTGTGCCCATTTTTGTATCCGCGATATACACGCCTTTGTCGGTTCCTATCCACATTCGCCCTTGCATGTCCGCAAACATCATTCGGTTGCACGTATCCTTCAGGCCGGGCTGGTTATTTAAAAATTTTACTGTTCCCTGCAAAGGGTTAATTACATCTATTCCATCGTGATTTGTAGCCAGCCAAATCAAACCGTCTTTGTCTTGCTTGATATCCATTATTGTATTATCATTCAATCCTCCGGCAACATCCGTATGAAGTGTAATATTTTTTGCCGAGTCTATTTTATCAACGCCACTACCCGGCCCCGTTAGCCATGTATTGCCCGAATCATCACCAAAGGCAACATAGATGCTGTCACTTACCAGGCCTTCTTTTTTACCCGCCTTCAATATGGTTTTATTGGCAAGATCAATAATATTGAAACCACCATTTGTAGCAACAACCATATTCCCGTTTTTTTTCCAAAACGATTGTACAAAGTCGTTACTCAACCCATTCGATTTGTTTAATAATCTCATGGCGTTTCTTTGGGGATTAACTATATAAAGTCCGTTTTGAGTTGCCACCCACAAGTTGTTGGCAGCATCTTCCATCAAGCTAATTATTTGAGTGGTACCTAAGGGATGTACTGTTTCTCCATATTGGTCAATTATATTCAATCCTGTTGTGGACGATACCCACACACGGTGGTAGTTATCCTCCACGGCAGCAGTTATTACAGTCCCGCTCAGTCCGTCAGCTTCGTTAATATACCTTATCCTCCCGTTTTCAACATCCGCTAATTCAATACCATTAACAGTTGTTCTCCAGATGTGCCCCTGTTTGTCAACTGATAAATTCAGCGAGAACTTTTTTCTGAATCCCTGCAAGTTGGTATAATGTTTTATAATTCCTTTTTTTACGTCTACAGCATCTAATCCCTCCGGGGTTCCGAGCCAGATTTGTCCTTTTTTATCTTCAGTTATCGGCCTTAGGGTGTCACTTATAAGGCCATTCGCTTTTCTCAAATATTTTATTTTCCCGGCAACCGGGTCAATAATATCGACGCCTCCCTTTAAGGTCGTGATCCAAATCTTCTTATTTACATCCTGTAATATTTGAAAAGCTGAGGAATCGGAGAGACCGGCTTTCATATCCAGGTTCTTATAAGTCATAGAGCCGGGATCTACAATACTTACAGCCTTGTCGATATAATTAAAAACCCAGATATTTCCTCTGTCGTCGACAGTCATTTTATCGAGGCCCCTTAACGGTAACCCTATCTTAGTTGAATAACTAATAGTCCCCTTATGCAAGTCAATCATCCCAATGCTTGCTCCTTTTATAAACCAGATATTATAGGAACTATCTTCCGCAAGGCCAATGATTGCAGCATCAGATGCGGAGCCTTGTACAAATGTTTGAATACGTTCGCCATCAAACCTGAATAAACCCTCACTGCTGCCTATCCATAGTAACCCATTATGGTCTTTTAACAGCGCCCCGATAAGCTTTGCCTGCAGCCCCTGTGGTTGTCCAAAGTCGAAAATGGCAAGAGCTTTACCTTTCTCCATAATGGAAGTGCCGGCCTTAATAGTCGGGGGAGCACCCAGGTCAGAGGTTTTGAAGTCCAGGGGTATTGGTGATAATTTATCAAGACTTAAATCCTTTTGAGGAAGGTTGTTAAAATCAAATTTAACTACTTCAGGAGGCTGCGCAAAAGGTTTAAAGCCGGTTGAATCGTAAGGAATAGCCGGCAATGCATCTATGTCTAACTTTTGTATGACTGGTGTTATCCCGCCTTTTTTAGCCGTATCCCATTTTAGTGGTTTAGCATCACTGAAAACAAGCGGTACTGTTACAGGCTGCGTGTATCCAAGTTCACTGTTAGGGAATGGAATATTTTCTGAATTATTACAGGATGAAAAAGTAATTAATAATATAACGAACGCCAATAGTTGGTAGTAGTAAGCCTTAGTTTTATTCATGTATTCTTCTGATTTATGAGAGCCCATTTAAAGATAATGAAATAATGAATGTTGAGCCCTTTCCCTCCGATGTTTCCACTTTTATTTCTCCTCCATGTGCCTTTATGATGTCATAGGTTAATGATAAACCGAGGCCTGTTCCCTGCCCCGTGGGTTTGGTGGTGAAAAATGGTTGAAAAATTTTGTCCAGCACTTTTTGAGGAATGCCATTTCCATTATCCTTGACCGTTAGTAAGACCCCTAAATCTCCTGAAGGGAACTTTACGGACCTTGTACTAACTGTAACTGTTGGTTCGTAGCTGTCACCCTGAGCCTGCCCGTCCGGCAGGCGGGCTTGTCGAAGGATCTTTTTTTCATTAACGGCATAAAAGGCATTGGTGATCAGGTTGAGGACGGCTCTGCCTATATCCTGAGGAATGATGTTGATAGGGCCAATGGTTGTATCAAAATCTGTTTTCATGGTGGCATTGAATGTTTTGTCTTTAGCCCGCAAACCATGATAAGCTAATCGTAAATATTCATCGGCCAGGGCATTAATGTCGGTTGGCTCTTTAACCCCGCTGGTGCTTTGGCGACTGTGCTGCAGCATCCCTTTTACAATAGCATCGGCCCGCTTTCCATGGTGATTTATTTTATCTTCATTGGCCTGTATGTCCTTAGCAATAATTTTTACTTCTTCAAAATTTCCTTTTTCAATTTCCTGAGTCAATTCTACCAGCAATTCCTTATTCACTTCTGCAAAATTGTTGACGAAGTTTAAAGGGTTCTGTATTTCGTGTGCGATACCCGCAGTAAGTTCACCAAGCGACGCCATCTTTTCTGATTGTATTAATTGTGTTTGCGTTGCTTTCAATTCAGCCAAAGCATTTTCTACCTGCTCTTTTTGATGCCGCAATTCGGAAGTTCTTTCTGCCACTACTTTTTCAAGTTCTTCTTTTTTTGCTTCCACCCATTTTCGTTGTTCTTCCTGCTGCAGCGTTTTTTCATGCTCGAGCCGCAACGCTTTTTGTTGTTTTCTGGAAACAAAAAGCATGGCAATCATCCACACAATAGAAAATATCGTGGCAATATCAACATAGTTGTCAATTTGTTTATAGGTAGCTGCGGTTAATGTTTGAAATAGATCGCCAAGGAATGATATAATGGCAAACGGTAGAACCGCATTGATAAGGGTTCTGATCGTTGTAAATTCTTTCTTTACATAAGCCACGATAATAATGCCGATTAATAGCGCATGCCATATCCATTTTGTGATGTACCCGATATGCAATACCAGTTCCAGTACGAATAAGACAACAACGATATATAATACCATCATTATTTTTTGACCCCAGGCTTCGTCAATCGCAGTGTTCCTAAAAATTTTACGCACACTACGCAGAAGAAAAAAAATAATAAACGGCTCGGCCGACATAGAAAATAGTTTACCTAAAATTACTCTTAAACAGTATAAATTATATCAACCTGTTGTGATGTTGGCTGGTAATTGCATTATGAACGTCGTTTGTTCTCCCTCCTGTGATTCTACACTTATTGTTCCACCATGTTCTTTTGTGATGATATCATAGGTTAATGATAACCCCAATCCTGTTCCTTCGCCGGTCGGCTTTGTTGTGAAGAATGGCTGGAAAATTTTATCAGCGATATTTTGGGGTATTCCATTCCCGTTATCATGTATCGTTAGTTGAACTACCGCACCTCCGCCCGCAGAAGGTATTTTTAAAGACGTCCTGACGATTACTTTTGGCTCATAGCCATCCGTAGCGCTTTGCCTCGCTTTATCCTTTACAGCATAAAATGCATTGTTGTATAAATTCAACAGTACTCTTCCGATGTCCTGGGGAACAATGTTTATTTTACCGATACTCTTATCAAATTCAGTTTGTATTATAACATTAAAGTTTTTCTCTTTAGCCCGCATACCGTGGTAGGATAGACGCAAATATTCATCGCATAAATTGTTGAAGCCTGTTGGTTCCTTTTGCCCTGTGTTGCTTCTTGAATGCAGCAGCATATTTTTTACGATAGCATCGGCCCGCTTACCGTGATGAGTTATCTTTTTTTCATTTTCTTTAATGTCTTTTGCGATTGCTTTTACCTGCTCAGTATTGCCGGCATTGGCTTCCTGTTCTAACTCATCAATCAATTCAGCATTTATTTCAGAAAAATTATTTACAAAATTTAAAGGGTTTTGAATTTCATGGGCTATCCCGGCTGTTAGTTCTCCAAGTGAAGCCATTTTTTCTGATTGAATAAGCTGGCTTTGTGTAGCTTTTAAATTATCCAACGCTGCTTCCAGTATCTTTTTTTCTTCTTTAATCAAAATTGCCTGTTCTTCTAATCTTTTTAGGTCCAGGAAACGCGTGTATATAAGGCCGAATGTATCGGTCACCCGCAGCATAATATCCAGCTCTTCATCCGTTAAGGCCTTATTAGTAACTACGTTAATAGTACCTGCAGAAAAATAGAAAGAATAAAAATTTTCGCTGTAAATAATTCCTCCCCTGTTTGGAATACCAGTATGGGTAGACATGGTTTTGTAGTAATGCAGCAGGTCCTTGCCTTCTAAATTAGTAACCACATAAGGTTTTTGAGCTTCCCTGGCTTCAATAATATTTTCAAAAACCGGGTGGACATTTACATTTATATAATCCAGTATAAAATATACATGGCCATCATCCGATACGGAGGTGACCCACAGTTCAATAGCATAACCTTCATCGTCAAATATGCCAACACCCGAACGAATGGCGTCAATATTCAATTCTTTCAATTGCTGAAAAAGAATGGTGGACGTTTCGGAAAGCTCAGTACTGCTGCGCATATCGAGCGCTTTTACCCGTACTTTTTCCAGTGCTTTCTCCACTTCAATCTCGCGGGTTTTCCGGGCCAGATCATTTACTACTCTTTTTAACTCACGCTCGAGAAATAGGGTTCTTTCTTTCTCCGGCAAATCTTTATCAGTATCCATACCAGGCTAATTGTGAAAATTTATGTCTGAGCGCAAAGCTCCCGCATCGGGAAATTCATTACTAGTAAAAATGCCGCCATGCCCACCGTCTATTCGCCCCATTGCGGATCTATGATATTGGCCACTTCTGTAATCCGGTTAGCAGGAAACCCTCCGAGCCTTGCATGCTCCAGAAGAATATCTTCATTTGTTGCCATGTAGATACAGTAAATCTTGTCTCCTGCAACATAGCTATGTATCCATTGAATATCTGTGCCTAATGAGCAAATAACCTCCCGCGATTTTCTTGAAATCGTTTTTAGAGTTTCGATATCAAAACTCCCGGCCCGGGAGATATCTCTTTCAATGATGTATTTTGGCATATGCTGGTATTTTTATGTGACTAAAATTAGAAAATTAAATCAGGCATTACATTCTTTATACCTTCTAATATCCAATTTACAAAAAAAAGTGGTCTATTCACACTTCTGTATTTTTTCCTTTATTGCGATAGCACCCCGATAGCTAACGTAACCCGGCTATATACCTTCACCAAATCATAAAGCATCTGAATCGCGGATGAGCACAAATGGACGGATTTTACGAATCTTGTTTTAGCAGGTCAACGAATAAACATGCGTTACAGCCTCGTAAACTTTTCGCCCTTTTCAACCCCCGCCGACACCGGGGTAGTCGTGATTCAGATAACAGGTAACGATATAGTAAATGCACTCCCTTGCCCTTCTTTCGTTTCCACTTTTATCTCCCCACCATGCGCTTTCACAATATCATAGCTTAAGCTCAAACCCAGCCCTGTTCCTTGTCCTGTTGGCTTGGTGGTAAAGAAGGGTTGAAAGATTTTGTCTAATATTTTTTTGGGGATGCCATTACCATTATCCTTTACCGTTAGTACAACCCCTAAATCCCCTGAAGGGGACTTGACCGACCTTGTGCTAACTGCAACTGTTGGCTCATAAAGTTGTCCTGCTAAGCTTGTCGAGGCATCCTTTTTTTCACTAACTGCGTAAAAAGCATTGTTATATAAATTCAGCAACACTCTTCCGATATCCTGCTGGACAATATTGATTTTTTTAACAGCCTCATCAAAATCTGTATTCATTGTTGCATTAAAATCTTTGTCTTTTGCCCGAAGACCATGATAAGCTAATCGTAAATATTCATCCGCCAAAGCATTAATATCAGTTGACTCTTTTACACCTGTGCTTGACCGTGAGTGTTGCAGCATGCCTTTTACAATGGCATCGGCACGTTTGCCATGATGATTTATTTTTTCTTCATTAGCTTCAATGTCATCAGCAATAATTTTTACTTCACTATAATTTCCTTTATCAATTTCTTCTTTCATTTCAGCAATCATCTCTTTATTTACTTCAGAAAAATTGTTGACGAAGTTTAGCGGGTTTTGTATCTCATGTGCAATGCCTGCAGTGAGTTCACCGAGGCTGGCCATTTTTTCGGAGTGGATTAGTTGAGCCTGGGTAGATTTCAATTTCTGCAATGCGTCTTCCACCTTTTGTTTTTGTGTTGAAAGTAACTTATTCGCTTTTTGTTTGTGCCTGTTATTGCGGTATAAAAAAGCCCCTGCGATCAGCAAGCAAAAAATTCCACCAACAAGTGCATCAAACTTTATCCGATTTTGAAAATTAATTTTCTCTTTTTCAATTTGCTGCTGGTGCATGACTTCATTCAGATTCAGGGTTTCCACTTCTTTCGCTTTTTCCTGGCTGAAAAGACTGTCCTTTGCAGCAATAGCAGCTGACTGGTAAATAAAAGCGCTGTCTATATTGTGAACAGAAGCGTAATAATCTGTCAGAAAATTAGAAGCATCCATCACACTTTTCGTAAAACCTGCTTCCGTGGCGGTAGACAGACACAATTTTGCATAATACAAACTCGAATCACGGTTGAATTCTTTTTTAAATACTTTTGAAATACTTAAATAAACTTCACAAAGCGCCTGGTCATCTTTCATTTGTTTATAATAGGGCAAACACGATCGGAAATAAAAGAGTGCCTTCGCGTAGTCGCCCAGGTTAGAATAGATATTCCCGAAATTATGCAAGGCAAATCCTATCAAAATTGTGTCCCTTTGCTGAAGGACCATATTATAAGCCCGGATATTGTACCATATTGCAGAATCCGTCATATTCAGTATCAGGTACCCGTCGCTCAAATTCAGCATATCCATTGCAACAAAGCGATCATCATGAATTCTTTTATTAATTGCCAGGGCCCGAATTGCATAATTAACACCCTGCCTTTCATCACCTCTTTCCGAATAATTAACATAAATACCTCTGAGCGCCCTTGCAACTCCCCGCTCATCATGGATAGACTCTGCTTTGCTTAATGATTCAAGAAAAGCCTGTAAGGCTTTTGAATAATTGCCCGCATTTCCTAACGCGGCTCCAATAGCAAAATAGCTGGTAATCTCTCCATTTACATAACCTGCTTTTTCGGCCAATGACAGCGCCTCTTGTGCCAGCTGCAAAGCTGTGTCTGGCCTGAAACGTGAATATATGGCGCTTAAATTATTAAGCAGGATGACTTTACTGGTATCTTTTTTTTCGGATTCCAGTAATTGCTTCAGGCTGTCAATGGCTTTTACCTGGGCGCTGGTATAAGCATGCGTTGCCGTCATAATTAAAATAGAATATAAAATTCTTTTCATTGCAATCCATTTAAGGGCAATCGAATCACAAATGTACTTCCCAACCCTTCCTGCGCCTCTACTTTTATTTCCCCACCATGTGCCTTAATAATATCATAGCTTAAGCTCAAACCCAATCCTGTTCCCTGTCCCGTTGGCTTGGTGGTAAAGAATGGTTGAAATATTTTGTCACTTATTGTTTTCGGAATTCCATTGCCGTTATCCTTTACCGCTAGTTCAATAATGTTGTTTATCTTTTTACTAATTACAGAAACAACTGGTTCGTAACCGGCGGTTTGTTGTTTTGCTTTTTCATTTACTGCATAAAAAGCGTTGTTAAAAAGATTAAGCAGCACTCTTCCAATATCCTGTGGAATGACATTTATTTTTCCGATGCTTGCATCAAAATCAGTTTGCATATTTGCATTAAAAGTTTTGTCTTTGGCCCTCATACCGTGGTAGGATAAACGCAGATATTCATCTGCTAATGCATTAATATCTGTTGGTTCTTTTTGTCCCGTGCTTGTTCTTGAGTGCTGCAGCATATTTTTTACGATGGCATCGGCACGCTTGCCATGATGATTTATTTTTTCTTCGTTTTCTTTAATGTCACTAGATATTGCTATCGCAGCTTCGGTATTACCCGCTTTTAATTCACTTTGTAGTTCATCAACTAATTCTGTATTTACTTCTGAGAAATTGTTTACAAAGTTTAAAGGGTTTTGGATTTCATGCGCATTACCTGCGGTGCCCTGGCCAAGAGACGCGATTTTTTCTGACTGGATAAGTTGGTATTGGGTGGATTTTAAATTTTGAAGCGT